>NZ_LFQH01000030.1:0-68740 GCF_001238605.1 Arthrobacter sp. ZBG10
AGACAGGCCTTCAAAAGGCGGCGCACCGCCGTCGTGGGCCGGCAAAGATGGGTAACGTCAGCGGGGCGGGCGGCTGCTAGGAAGCCGGCCGGAGCAGGGCTGCAATCTGCCCAAAGCCCAGCCGCTCGGCGTTCTGCAGGGCGGTGCGGCCTTCCGGATCCCGGATGTTGGGGTCGGCGCCTGCCGCGAGGAGCAGCCGCACCACTTCCTGCTGGTTGGGGCCGCCGGAGTTGAGCAGGATCGCTTCCTGCATGGCGGTCCAGCCCAGGTTGTTCACATGGTTGACGGGGACCCCGGCGGCGAGCAGAAGTTGCACCGTCTCCACATGGCCGTGCTCGCTGGCCGGGATCAGGGCTGTGCCGCCGTACCTGTTAGTGCTGGCCACATCGGCCCCTGCCGCAAGGGTCAGCTGGAGCACCTCGTTGAACCCCTCGGCGCCGGCGTAGAGGAACGCCGAATCCGAGATGTCATCCTTGGCATTGACGTTTCCTCCTCGGCCGATGAGTTCCTGCACCAGGGGCGCGTTGTTGGCCTTGGCCGCTGTAATCAGGTCCCGGTCCAGCTGCGCCTGGGCGTCGGGCGAGCGCACCGGCGCAGTGGTGACGGGTGCAGCCGCAGTGCCGGAATCAGCCGCTGAGGGGGCCGGCACTGCTGGAACCGGGCGGGTGGCTGTGGGCTCAGCCGTGGCGGCACCGGGCGACGGGGTACCGGGCGAGGAGGAACCCGCCTCGCAGCCGGACAGGCACAAAACCAGCCCGGCGGCGGCCACCAGCGGGGCGAGGGCCAGGGGCCGGGTCCAGGTCAGGTAGTGCCGCATGCCGCCCAGCCTACTTGCCGGTTCCGGCCAGCACCGCTGCCCCGGCGGATGCGCAGGCCTCATCCAGCGCACCGTCCGGAGCGCCGCCCACGCCGATGCCGGCAACAGAAACCCCGTTGACCTTCAGCGGCACGCCGCCGGCCAGGAAGAGCGTGCCGGGCAGGTCCGCAATGGACGGGCCGGGGCCGTTGATGCGCCGGGCCAGTTCACTGGTGGGGGCACCGAACGCGGCGGCGGTGTAGGCCTTCTGCTTGGCGGCCTCGATGGTGTGCGCCGCGGCGTTATCGCCCCGTAGCACCGCCTGGACGGTCCCGAACCGGTCCACCAGCGCCACCGTCACAAACGGGAGCTTGTCCGCCTGGCACTTGGCCAGGGCAGCGCCCACCGCCGCAGCTGAGGCACCGGCCGTGATCCGGTCCTGCTGCACCGCGTTGGCGGGGACCGGCTGGACGTCAGCCGCCGGGAGGGCCGCGGGAACAGTTGCAGCGCCGGCAACGGCCCCGGCTGCAGCGGGCCCCGCGGTGGCACCGGCGTTGGCGGCGGCCGTGGCGCCGGCGGTGGCCAGCAGCAGTGCCGTGGCTGCGACCGCAAACGTTTTTGTGGACTTTTTCATGGTGTTTCCCTTGGTCGGAGGAGGAGGAGCGGGTGCTGGCTTCAATCCTTCCGGCGCATCGGACGCCTGCCATCGGGCGTTGGTCTGTGGTCGGCTGCCACTTATGGCGCCTGGAATCAGCCAAATGGCTGAGAGACCCGGGCGGACCCGGCGCCCTAGCATGGAGGGGACGTCCCGCAACAGCATCGGAAAACCTCATGGCTCCCTTCCCCAGCACCGGCTCCGCCGGCACTCCCGGCACCCGCTGGGGCAGCATCGGCGCGGCCGTGCATCTTGGTTTCGCTGTGCTGCTGGTGGCCTCCGCGGTGCGGTATCTTATGCGGCACAGCGCCACGGACAACGTCCTGGTCCTGGGACTGGCGGCCGCTGCGTGCCTGCTCTACGCGGCCGTCGCCGTCCTGGCCGAACGCGGCCGGCCCGGTATGGCGTGGATGTTCGCACTCGTGGCCGTCTGGTCCGGCCTGGTTATCGCGGCGCCCAGCTTCGCCTGGTGCTCCTTTGCGCTCTTTTTCCTGGCCCGCCGGGCTTTGACCGGCACCGCTGCGTACGTCGCGGCCGGCGCCACGGCGTTTGCCACGGCCGCGGGGCTCTTCCGGCTCAGCGACGGCACGGATCCGGCAATGGTTTTGGGCCCGCTGGCCGTGGGCCTGATGCTCACGCTTGTCCACGACAGGATCGCGCATGATGCCAACGAACAGGTTCGCCTGCACGCGGAAATTTCTCAGGCGCAGGCGGGCCTGGCGGCCAGCGAGCGCCGTGCCGGCACCATCGCCGAACGGGAGCGCGTCTCCCGGGAGATCCACGACACCGTGACGCAGGGCCTGGCCAGCAGCCTGCTGCTGCTTGAAGCCGCGGACCGGGCCTGGCCCGCCCCTGCGGCGAAAGCGGGCCTGCACCAGGCCACCGGCCTGCTGCGAAGCAACCTCTCCGAGACCCGCAGCCTGGTCCATGAACTGGCGTCCCCCGGCCTGGACACTTCGCCCCTGCCCGAGGCCCTGCTGATCGCGGCCCGCCAGTACATGCCCGCGGCCCGGCTACTGGTCACCGGAGACCCGCGGGAGGTCCCGGCAGAGGTCCGCCACGCCCTCCTGCGCGTGGTGCAGAGCGCAGCTGCCAACACCCGCCTGCACGCGGGCGCCACGGCAGCAACCGTGACCCTCGGTTACCTGCCCGGGGCCGTCACCCTGGACATTTACGACGACGGAGCGGGCTTCGATCCGCTGGCGGCAGCACCGCCGTCGGACGCGGGCGGGTACGGCCTGCGCGCCATGCGGCAACGGGTGGAGCAGCTGGGCGGCGTTTTCGCAGTGGAAAGCGGCCCCGGGGAAGGCACAATCGTCGCAGCCCAGCTGCCGGCCGCCCCGCTGACGGAGCAAAACCGGGGCGGTGCCTTGTGACGGCCATCCGGGTGCTGCTGGTGGATGACCACCTTGTGGTGCGCCGCGGACTGCGGGCGTTGCTGGGAACCCAGCCCGGCATCGAGGTGGTGGGTGAAGCGGCGTCCGGGGAGGAAGCCCTGGCCCTGGTGCCGGAACTCCAGCCTGCGGTGGTGGTGATGGACCTGGCAATGGGCGCGGGCATGGACGGCATCGAGGCCGTCCGGCAGCTCCGTGCGTTCAACCCCCGGCAGGCCATCCTGGTTTTCACCACATATGACTCGGATGCGGATATTGTCCGGGCGGTGGACGCCGGCGCCATGGGCTACCTGCTCAAGGACGCGGCACCGGGTGAAATTTTTGCAGCCGTCCGCGGCGCCGTCGAGGGTAAAAGCGTGATGAGTCCCCCGGTGGCGTCGCGGCTGTTCCAGCAGCTGCGCAACCCCGGGGAGATCCTGACGCCGCGGGAGGCCGAGCTGCTCAGCCTGCTCACCGAAGGCCTGAGCAACCGGGAGCTGGGCAAGCGGCTTTTTATCTCGGAAGCCACCGTCAAAACGCACCTGGCGCACATCTACGGCAAGCTCGGAGTGGACACCCGGGCCGCTGCGATTGCCACCGCAATCCGCCGCGAAGGCATGCGTTGACGACGCCAAACACGTCAAACCCTTGCACGCAGGCCTTCCGCCCCGTACGTTGGGATGGCGGGGGACGTTCTCCGCACACTTCGGGTTGATACCCGGAGAGAGAATCAGAGTCACATGAAGGAATGCAGCCATGGCAACAGGCACAGTTAAATGGTTCAACGCCGAAAAGGGTTTTGGCTTCATTGCCCCCGATGACGGGTCCGCTGACGTTTTCGCACACTACTCGGCAATCGCCAGCAGCGGTTACCGCTCACTGGACGAAAACCAGAAGGTCGAATTCGATGTGACCCAGGGCCCCAAGGGCCCGCAGGCAGAGAACATCCGCCCGCTCTAAGACTTAGGTACTCCCGGCTCCGGCCGGGGCACGCCCGTCAGGCGGCTCCGTCAACATCACGTTGGCGGGGCCGCTTTTTTGTGCCCGGCACACCACCAGCCCCGGTTTGCAATAATCGGAGCATGACCGGACAGGACCCGGAAAGGGACCCGTGGGAGGAGTTCGACAGGCTGGGGCCTGCCGTTCCCGACCGTGTGCCCGGCCAGCCCGGCGGCGAACCCCACGGCTTCGGTTTCCGGACGGGCGTCCGCAGCGGCAGGGTGGCGCTGGGCTTCGCCATTTACACGCTGGCGCTGGGTACCGCGCTGGTGCTTACGGGCTTCATCTTCTTCGTCGCCATGGGCCAGTGGCTGCCGGCCGGGCTGATGGTCCTGATTGAGGCAGTTTTCGTTTTTTCCTTCACCCGGCTGGCCCGCCAGGCACGCCGCAGGCACCGGCGCTGAGCGCCTGCGGGAACTTCCGGAAAAAGAGTTCTTGACGTTGACGCAGCGTCAACCCGTACGCTCAGAGCATGGAAGCACTCCGGCGGGACTGGCCCATCCAGGACATCGCAAAACTGGCCGGCACCACCAGCCGCACCCTTCGCCACTACGACGATGTGGGGCTGCTGAAACCCAGCAGGGTGGGCAGCAACGGGTACCGCTATTACGACGGCGACGCTCTCCTTGCGCTGCAGCGGATCCTCCTGCTGCGCGAACTGGGGCTGGGGTTGCCTGCCATCGCGGAGGTCTTCCGGAACCAGACGGACACCGTGACGGCCTTGGGCCGGCACCTGGAGTGGCTGGGCCAGGAGCAGGAGCGGTTGGCCCGGCAGATGGCATCCGTCAGTAAAACGATCAGGACAGTATCAACAGGAGGCGACCCGGTGGCGGAAGAAATGTTCGACGGCTTTGACCATACGCAGTACAAGGACGAGGTGGAGGAGCGCTGGGGCAAGGACACCTATGCCCGCAGTGACGCCTGGTGGCGGGGCATGGGCCCGGCTGAACAGCAGGCCTGGAAAGCCAGGGTCGCCGGCCTCGGCAGGGATTGGATTGCCGCGGCAACCGGCGGAGTGGACCCGGGCAGCGCCGGTGCGCAGGACCTGGCCCGGCGGCACGTGGCCTGGCTGACGTCGATCCCGGGCACACCGGCGTCGGACGACGGCGGCGATACCCGCGGCTACGTGCTGGGACTGGCGGACATGTACGTGGCGGATCCGCGCTTTGCTGCGAACTACGGCGGCACTGCAGGCGCCGCCTTCGTCCGGGATGCGCTGCGGATCTACGCCGGGGCGCACCTGCCCGGGGCAGGGTCCGGTCAGGGAAAGGCCGAGTAGCCGGTCACGGCCCGGCCCGGCCCACCAGGAGAGAGTTGATCTCGCGGCGCCTGTCAGCTTTTCGCCCGGGCGCGCCTGACCCGCCGGATGATCAGCAGTGCCAGCGCCACGGCGATGGCGGCGTAGACAGCGTAGTTGAGGAACTTCGAGTATTGCTCAATGAGGTGGTACTGGGTTCCCAACAGGTAGCCCAGTCCGATCAGGGCCCCGTTCCACAGGCCGCTGCCGGCCAGGGTGAACAGGCTGAAGGTGCCCAGCGGCATCGCGGCGGCTCCTGCCGGCAGCGAGATGAGGCTCCGCACGCCGGGGAGGAGCCTGCCAAAAAAGATGGAGGACCGGCCGTGGCGGCGGAACCAGCCGGCGGCGTGTTCGAAGTCTTCGCGGTCCACCAGCGGCAGCCGGGACAGCCCCCGGATTGACCGTTCCAGCCCCAGCTTGGCGCCCAGCCAGTACAGCAGGAGCGCCCCGAGGTAGGCGCCCAGGGTGCTGGTGAGGAAAACCAGCAGCAGGTTCAGCGAACCCTGCTTGGCGAGGAAGCCGGCCAGGGGAAGGATCACTTCGCTGGGGATGGGTGGAACCACCGTCTCGGCGAGGGTGAACGCGCCAACACCCCATTCCCCGAGGCTCTCGATGGCCCGGGCAGCGACGCCCACAATCCCGGTGAGGCCGTCAGTGGCGCTGGATCCTACGGCTGCTGCTGCCCACATTCTAAAAGAGCTCCCCCTGGGTCTGCGGCTGGGGCGCGATGCGCGCCTGCTCCTTTCTACCTCACGTGGCTGGCTGTTTGCTGGCAGGCTTGGCCCGGATGTGGATGCGTTCCCCCTGGGTACCGAAGAGGCTCAGGAATTCCACCGCGCGGCCGTCCGCCCGGCCGAACCAGTGCGGCACCCGGGTGTCGAACTCCACGGCTTCGCCCGGCCCCAGCACCAGGTCGCGTGCACCCAGCACCATCCGGAGCCTGCCGTTGAGGACGTACAGCCACTCGTAGCCCTCGTGGACCTGCGGGGTGGGCGCCAGCATCGGGCCTGCGGGAAGAATGTGTTTGTAGGCCTGGATGCCGCCGGGCTTCCGGGTCAGCGGAATGATGGTCATGCCGTACGCCTCGATGGGCCGCAGGTGCACGCGCGGGTCGCCCGTCGCCGGGGCGCCCACCAGTTCGTCCAGTGGAACCTGGTGCGCCTTGGCCAGCGGCAGCAACAGCTCAAGGTTGGGCCGGCGCTGGCCGGATTCCAGCCGGGAAAGGGTGCTGACGGAGATCCCCGTAATGTCGGCGAGCGCGGCCAGCGTGACGTCGCGGCTGAGCCGCAGGGCCTTGAGCCGGGGGCCCACCGCGGCCAGGACATCATCGAGGCTCTCTTCCGTGTTCTCTCCCATGGGCCTATTTTGCCATACCAGCAACGAAGCTTGCCATAACGGCCCGGGCGACGGGAGCCTTGGAACATGACGAATCAAGGGAACCCAATGTATGACGTTGTGATTGTGGGCGGGGGCGCCGCCGGCCTGAGCGCCGCGCAGATGCTGGGCCGCACCCGGCGGTCCGTGGCGGTGGTGGACAGCGGGGAGCCGCGCAACGCTCCGGCTGCGGGAGTGCACGGCTTCCTGGCCCGCGACGGCGTCAGCCCCGCGGAGCTGCTGGCCGCCGGACGGGCGGAAGCCGAAAACTATGGCGCCCGGATTGTCCGCGGCGCGGTGGTGTCCGCAGCCGGTGGGCTGGAGCAGGGCTTCGACGTGGAGCTCGACGGCGGCGAGCGGCTCCGCGGCCGTCGGCTCCTGATTGCCACAGGGCTGGTGGACGAACTGCCGGAGCTCCAAGGGCTCCGCGAACGCTGGGGCAAGGATGTGCTGCACTGCCCGTTCTGCCACGGCTGGGAAGTCCGGGACCGGGCCATCGGAGTGCTGGGCGCCGGGCCCTGGTCCGTGCACCAAAGCCTGCTGTTCCGGCAGTGGAGCAGCAACGTCACACTGTTCCTCAACGACACCGTCACCCCTACGGACGCGGAGCTGGAGCAGCTGGCCGCCCGTGGCGTCAAGCTGGTGGCCGGTCCGGTGGAGTCGCTGCGGGTGGCGGACGATGCGCTCAAGGGGGTTGTCCTGGCCGGCGGGCCGGAGGTGGCGGTGGACGCCCTGGTGGTGGGTGCCAGGGTCCACGCCCGCCTTGACGGGTTTGCGGGGCTGGGCCTGGTGGCGGAGCCGCATCCGATGGGGATCGGCGATTACCTCCCGGCCGATGCTGAGGGCGCCACAGCCGTCCCCGGAGTCTGGGCGGCCGGGAACGTGACGGACATCAAGGCGCAGGTGATGGCGTCAGCCGCGGCGGCTGCGTGGACCGCCGTCGTGATCAACAACTCCCTGATGGCCGACGAAATGGACGGCGACCTCCGCGCGTACCGGGAGGCTTTGGCCCTTACCGGTGCCTGAACTCCGGCTGCCGCTTCTCCGTGAATGCCGCCATGCCCTCCTTCTGGTCCTCCGTGGCGAACAGGGAATGGAAGAGCCGGCGCTCGAACAGGACACCCTGGGCGAGGCCGGTCTCGAAGGCGGCGTTCACGGCTTCCTTGGCGGCCATGGCCACGGGCTTGGACTTGGCAGCGATCAGCCCGGCCGTTGTGAGGGCCTCGGCCAGCACGTCGCCGGCCGGGACCACGCGGGACACCAGGCCGCAGCGGTCTGCCTCCGCGGCGTCGATGAACCTGCCAGTAAGGATCAGGTCCATGGCTTTGGCCTTGCCCACGGCCCGGGTGAGCCGCTGGGATCCGCCCATGCCGGGCAGCACGCCCAGGTTGATTTCCGGCTGGCCGAACTTGGCGTTGTCGCCGGCGATGATGAGATCGCACATCATGGCCAGTTCACAGCCGCCGCCCAGGGCGAAGCCGGACACCGCGGCGATGGTGGGGATCCGCAGCCGGGTGAAGTCCTCCCAGCCCCGGAACCAGTCAGCCGCGTACATGTCCATGTAGCCCTGGGACGCCATTTCCTTGATGTCGGCGCCGGCGGCGAAGGCCTTGCCGGAGCCGGTGATCACCACGGCACCGGTACCGGGGTCCGCATCCATGGCTGACACCGCCGCCACCAGTTCATCCATGGTGGCTTTGTCCAGGGCGTTCAACGCCTCCGGCCGGTTGAGGGTGACCAGGCCAACCCGGCCCCGCTGTTCCACCAGGATGTTGTTGTATTCGCTCATTCAGGGCTCCCGTCGTGGTGTGCCGGTGCGGCGCCACGCTCCTGCTCCGAGCGGGCACGGATGTCCGTGATGATCGCGGAGAAGTCCCGGGAGGCACCGCCTTCTGCGGCAAACGTATCGTAGATTTCCGCCGCCAGTGGTCCCAGCCGGCCGGCCACCCCGGTGCTGCGGAGCGCGTTGACGGCCAGGTTGAGGTCCTTGGCCATGAGGGATCCGGCGAACCCGGGCAGGTAGTCCCGGTTGGCTGGGCTGCCGGGGACAGGCCCCGGGACGGGACAGTTGGTGGTCAGGGCCCAGCACTGCCCGGAGGCTGCGGATGCCACATCAAACAAGGCCTGGTGGCTCAGGCCCAGCTCCTCCCCCAGCACAAACGCTTCACTGACGGCGATCATGGATACCCCCAGGATGAGGTTGTTGCAGATCTTGGCGGCCTGCCCGGCGCCGTGGTCCCCGCAGTGGACCACACGCTTGCCCATGACCTCCAGCGGCGGCAGGATGTCCGCGAAGCCAGCAGCCGGGGCCCCCACCATGAAGGTCAGGGTTCCGGCTCCGGCACCCGCCACGCCCCCGGACACCGGCGCGTCCACAAAGGTGTGGCCCGCCGCGCCGGTCAGCGCTGCAGCTTCCCGGGCCTCCGCGACGTTGATGGTGGAGCAGTCCAGGAAGACCGTGCCCGGCGCTGCGGCGGCCAGCAGCCCCGGCTCCCCGTCGATGCCCTGGTAGGCGGCCAGCACGTGCTCTCCGCTGGGGAACATGGTCAGCACCACGTCCGCACCGGCTACGGCTTCGCGGGGGCTGCCGCTGACGGGGATCCCGGCCGCGCGGGCCGCGTCGCGGGCGGCCGGCACCACATCGAACCCGGCCACCCGGTGGCCGGCCTTAACCAGGTTGGCGGCCATGGGCGTGCCCATGTGGCCCAGGCCCAGGAAGGCGATGCTGCGGTATTCCGGCATGATCAGGCTCTCCTGCGGTCTGACGGGACCGGCTGCAGGTCCAGTTCCTCCCCCGGCAGGGGCGCGAAGAACCGGTCCACCCGGTCCGGGTGGACCTCTGCCAGGGTGGACGGCTTCCATTGCGGGTTCCGGTCCTTGTCCACCACCTGGGCCCGGATGCCCTCGCGGAAGTCAGGTGCCGTCAGGAAACGCAGGCCTACCCGGTATTCCTGGGCCAGGGTTTCCGCCAGGTCCAGGCCGCGGGCCCGCCGCAGGGCGGCCAGGGTGACGGCGACCGCGGTGGGCGACTTGGACTCGATGGCATCCGCCGCGGCAGCCGCGTCCCCGTCCCCGTCCTTGGCGTAAGTGCGCAGGCTGCGGACAATCTCCACCGCATCCGTTCCGGCATAGCAGGTATCGATCCAGCCGCGCTGCCCGGCCAGCACCGAGGGCGGCGCCTCCGTCGTGAAGCGTCCGACGGCGGCTGCCGCGGGTTCGTGTTCCAGCGCCGCCACGAGCCCGGGCAGGCTGGTTGAGGGGACAAAGTGGTCGGCCAGGCCCAGGAACAGGGCGTCGGCCGCGTCCAGGTGGGCGCCGGTCAGGCCTGCGTGGGTTCCTGTTTCGCCGGGGGCACGGGCCAGGAGCAGGGTACCGCCCACGTCCGGGACAAAACCGATGGTGGTTTCCGGCATGCCCATGCGCGTCCGCTCGGTGACCACGCGGACGGACCCGTGGGCGGAGATCCCCACGCCGCCGCCCAGGACCAGCCCGTCCATCAGCGCCACGTAGGGTTTGGGATACGCGGCGATCAGGGCGTTGAGCCGGTACTCCGTTTGCCAGAAGTCCGCTGTCCGGTTGCCGCCGTGCAGCATGTCCTCGTAGATCGCAACGATGTCCCCGCCGGCGCAGAGCCCGCGCTCGCCGGCGCCCTGGATCAGGACCGTGGCTACGGCGTCGTCCGTTGCCCAGTCGGTGAGGGTCGCCAGCAGGTCCGCCACCATGCCCGCGGTGAGGGCGTTTACGGACCGCGGCCGGTTGAGCGTCGCCACCGCCAGGGAGCCCCGGCGTTCGAAGAGCACCTCTGCGGCCGCTTCGGGCTGCGCCGCGGCTGCCGCGGCACCCGCCGGAACTGCGCCTTGGTCCGTCCTGCTGGGGCTGTCCGTCATCTGTTTCCTTCCAACGTGGCGGCGCTGCACCGCCGGACTGGCCCGGCTCCGGTGCCTTCCGGGGCCGGGGAACCATGGCCCCCGCAGCGCAGCAGGTGATCCAGGTCATGCCTGGTTGCGAATATACCCGCCGCCGGCGCCGCGCAACCATCCGCCGCGGCAGGCCGGCGCGGACGGGACGGCGGGTCAATACCGGCCTCCGCACCGCCAAGGTAAGTTAGGGGTGTGAAGATTGCTACCTGGAATGTAAATTCGCTCCGTGCCCGTGCCGACCGTGTTGAAGCCTGGCTCCAGCGCAGCGACTGCGATGTCCTGGCCATCCAGGAGACCAAGTGCAAGGACGAAAACTTTCCCTGGGAGCTGTTTGAGCGGATGGGCTACGAGGTGGCCCACTTCGGGCTCAGCCAGTGGAACGGCGTGGCCATTGCTTCCCGGGTGGGCCTGGCCGACGTGGAGCGGACCTTCCTGGACCAGCCCGCGTTCGGCAAAGCCGGCAAGGACCCCGTCCAGGAGGCCCGCGCCATCGCCGCCACCTGCGGCGGCGTCAGGATCTGGAGCCTCTACGTCCCCAACGGCCGGTCCCTGGACGACGAGCATATGCCGTACAAACTCAAGTGGCTCGAAAGCCTCAAAACCCACGCCCAGGACCTCGTTGACCAGGATCCGCAGGCCCAGGTGGCGCTGATGGGCGACTGGAACATCGCCCCGTTCGACGACGATGTCTGGGACATCGACCTGTTCGTCAACAACAACTTCACGCATGTCAGCCCCCCGGAGCGGGAAGCCTTCCACGCCTTTGAAACCGCCGGCTTCACGGACGTGGTGCGGCCCTATACCCCGGGCCCTGGCGTGTACACGTACTGGGATTACACCCAGCTCCGCTTCCCCAAGAAGGAAGGCATGCGCATCGACTTTGTCCTCGCCTCCCCCGCCTTGGCCTCCCGCGTCACCGGAGCGGCGATCGACCGCGAGGAGCGCAAGGGCAAGGGCGCTTCGGACCACGCGCCCGTCCTGGTGGACCTGGCGGACTGATGAGCCAGCCCCGGAGCCGCCGCAGGAGGCCACTGTGACCGGAAATCTCTACCGGGGCCAGGCAGGGCTGCCCTTTTCCTCCACCCTGCGGGTCTACGAGCCCCTGTCCGCGTTCCCGCCGGAACAACGCCCGGCCATCCAGTCGGCCGGGGCGCGCACCGCCTCGCGAGCCGCCGTCGAAAACGCCGAACTGCTGGCCTCCCTGGGCCGCATCACGCGGACCGGCGGGGATCCTTTCCCCACGGGCAGGACTGACACCGTCCGGGTGACGACGGCGCCCGCCGCGCCCCGGACCGGTGAACCGTCGGGTGCGGCCGCCGCTCCGGAAGACGCCGCCGGCCCGGCACTCCTCTACTGCCCCAGCCAGCTGGTCCTGCGGGCGGGCCTTGCGGCCAACGCATTGATGGAAGGCATCCATGGGCCGCTCGCCGAACTGCTGATTCCCGAGCAGCAGCGCGACCGGCACCAGGAGCGCATCGACCAGGTGAAGGCCAGGGACGGGTCCATCCGGGTCCATACCCGGGCTTCCACGTGGGGCATCCCGTTCAGCTGGTTTTCGCTGTTTTCGGAGTCTGACCACAAGGATGTGGTGGAATCTGCCGGGCGGATCCTGACGGTGCGGGTCTGGGCGCCCATTACGGAGGCGCTGGAGCGCGCCCGGTACGCGGTGGCCAACCTGACGCTGGCGGCCCCGGACCTGGACATGCTGGATGACCTGGCGCAGCTGACCGAATGGCTGGAGCTGTTCCACGTGGGGTCCATGGTGGAACTGGACTACGGCGCCGTAGCGGACAAGGTGTACCCGGACGATTCGCCCATGGATATCCGGCTTGGCATCGAATGCCTGGCGGAAGGCGACATGACCGGCGCCGCAGCCGCCTACCGGCGGTTGGCATCCCGCTGGATCCCCATCCGCCAGTTGGCCCGGGCTTCCTGAGCTGCTCCCCGGCCGCCGGTACGGCTGGCCGCCTCGACCTTAGGCCCGCGGGGGAGCTGTGGTTGCCCTGAGGATCAGTTCATGGCGTGCGACGGCGGATTTCACGGCACCCACGTGGCCGTCAAGTTCATCGAGAAGCATTTTGGTGGCCAGCTCCGCCTGCTCGTCAGGCCGTTGGGCAACCGTCGTCAAGCCCATGGCTTCAGAGAAGTCGTGGTCATCTATCCCTATCACCGACAGCTCGCCGGGTACGTTCACGCCGGCGCGGGCGGCCTCGAATATCACCCCCATGGCCATCTCATCCGATGCACAAAAGATGGCGGTGGGCTTCCGGCCGGGCAGGTTCCAGATTCTTCGGAACGCGTCCTGGCCGCTCAGCAGGGTGAAGTCGCCCCACTGTTCCCACCCGGGCTGCGGGTCCAGGCCGGCCTTGCGCATCACATCGTGGTAGGCAAGGATCCTGACCCGCGGGACATCGAAGTTCAGGTCCGTCTGGTTGTCACCGTGGACCAGGGCGATATCCCTGTGGCCAAGGTCCACCAGGTGCTGCACGGCAACGGATGCCGCGGCGTAGTCATCGATTCCGATGTAGGAACATTCCTCGACGTGTCCGCCCACCACAATCAGGGGGATCTCGATTTTATGCAGATGTTCCAGTTCCTCGTGGCTCAGAGCCATGCAGAGAACCAAGAGCGCATCGATCTGTTTGTAGACCATCGTCTTGTCGAAGAGCCTTACCCTGTTCCCGCCGTGCCCACCCAGGTTGTAAAGGGACAGGTTGTAATTCCGCGCGTAAAGCTCGCGGTCGGCGCCTTCGATGGCTTTGGAGAAAAACCAGCGGCTCACAAACGGCGCCAGGATGCCAATGGTCCTGGTGCGGCCGGTGGCCAGCCCGGAAGCCGATGACGACGCCACATAGCCCAGGCTGGCTGCGACCTCAAGGATCTTTTGCCTGGTAACCGGAGAGACTTTGGGAAGTCCACGGACGGCCCTGGACACCGTTGCGGTTGATACCCCGGCTGCGGCGGCCACATCCTCGATGCTGATGCCCGTATGGCCGCCTCGCTGCGACCTCTCAGAACTGCCTGCCACTGTATATCCTCTTCGGTCCCTAACGATTACCAGGCCCCCGCCACCCGCCACGTTATAGCAGGGCCGCCCGGCGGAGGCGCACTGTTACGTGCGCACCCGCCGGATGGCAGCACTACCTTCTTGTCAGCCCTTGAGCCCGCCGGCCATCAGACCGCGGACGAAGTAGCGCTGGAGGCCGAAGAACACGGCCAGCGGCACAATGATGGACACGAATGCGGCGGCCGGGTTCAGGTAGTCCCGGTTTCCGCGGGTACCCGAGATCTCAGCCAACCGCTGGGTGATCGGTGCAACGTCCGCTGTGCCGCCGGAGAACACCAACGCAACCAGCAGGTCGTTCCAGACCCAGAGGAACTGGAAGATGGCCAGTGACGCCAAAGCGGGGACGGACAGCGGCAGGATGATCCGCCAGAAAATGGTGGTGTGTCCGGCGCCATCGACCTTGGCTGCCTCGATGACTTCGCCCGGAATTTCCGAGATGAAGTTATGCAGCAGGAAGATACCGAGCGGCAGCCCAAAGATGGTGTGCGCGATCCAAAGCTGGGTGTAGGAGCCCGGCGGAATCTGCAGCACCTGGGTGAACAACTGGAGCAGCGGGATCAACGCCATCTGGAGCGGGATGATCTGGAGCGCGAAGACGAAGATGAATCCTGCTTCCCGGCCCCGGAAGTTGCCCCACGCGAAGATGTAGGCCGCCATGGAGGCCAGCACCAGGACAAACACGGTGACGGGCACAACGATTGCCAGCGAGTTGACGAAGTACTGCGAGAGGTTGGCGGACTGCGAACCAGCTGCAGCAGTGACGTCCACGTAGTTCTTGAAGGTGAAGTCCCAGTCGGAGAAGAAGTTCCACCAGCCGTCTGAGCGTGGACCCACCTGCTTCGCCGCGGGCCGGACCGATGACACCAGCAAACCGAAGGTGGGAATGGTCCAGATAACGGCGATGATCACCGCCGCGGCGGTGGCCCAGCGGGACGTCAGCCTGTTCTTGACCCGCCGCATGATGGGGCCGGTATCTTCCGGATCCAAGGGCCGGCCACCACTCTTGGCTTTGGTCGCGGTGCGGGTGTTTTTCGCCGCCTCATCCGGCGCTGGCATGACGGTCATCGGATTTCCTTCTGCTGGCGGAGGACGCGGGCGTTGTAGATCACGATAGGCAGAACCAGGATAAAGAGGATCAGCGCGAGGGCCGCACCCCTGCCAGGTTCACCGGCGCGGAACGCCTGCGTATACATTTCATTGGCAACAACCGAGGTGTCGTAGTTGCCGGCTGTCATGGTCCGCACAATATCGAAGACCTTGAGCGTGGCGATGGTAATGGTGGTTAGGACCACAACAAGGGAGCCACGGATGCCGGGGATGGTGACGTTCCGGAACTGCTGCCACGGGTTAGCACCGTCCAGGCGGGCGGCTTCGACGATTTCAGCGGGGACGCCCTTGATGGCGGCCGAAAGGATCACCATGGCGAACCCGGTTTGGATCCAGACCATAACGATGATGAGGAAGATCGTGTTTCCCGGCGCGTCCAGCAGGAACTGCTTGGGGTCCAGGCCCAACGCAACGCGGAGTGCGTTCAGCACACCGGTCTGTTCAATGCCAGGGCCGCGGTAGTCGTACACCAGCTTCCAGATGATGCCGGCACCGACAAACGAAATGGCCATAGGCATAAAGACCAGGGCCTTCAGGACCTTTTCGCCGCGGGCCTTGTCAATGAAGACGGCGTAGGCAAGGCCAAAAACGGTGGAAAGCAACGGGACCAGGATGGTCCAGATGACGGTATTGCGAAGCGTGGCGAGGGCCTCCGGTTGGGTAAACATCCAGACGAAGTTATCGACGCCGTTCAGCTTTCCCCCGGAATCCGTGAACGCCAGGAATGATGTCTGGGCTGCCGGGTAAACCAGGCCAACCAGCAGCAGGATCGCGGCCGGTGCGAGGAACCCGATCACCGTGACCTTATCTTTGGCGGACTTGGGGGCCCTGTCCACCAACAACATGAGTAGTCCAATGATCGCGGCAAAAATGGCCAGCGCGATCACGACCTGAAGGAGCTTTCCTCCGATGAATTCCAAGGCTCAACCTCCGGGGTATGCGTGGATCAGAATGAAGAGTGGGGAGCACTGCGCCCCAGCACCTACCGGTGGCTGGGGCGCAGCGTACAGCTGGGAGGTCAGCTCTTGGGCCAGCTGCCTTCGATGCTGTCGGCAACCTGCTTGGCGGGGGTGCCGTTGATCCACGAAACGATGCCCTTCCAGAAGGAGTTGGATCCTACTGCGCCCGGCATGAGGTCCGAACCGTCGAAGCGGAAGACGGTGTTCTCGTCCTGCAGGAGCTGGATGGAGAGCTTATCCAGCTCGGTCTGCGCGTTGGCCGGGTCCAGGCCCTTGTTCGCGCTGATGACGCCGCCGAGCTTCACGCGGTCGTTGGCGAATTCAGAGCTCGCCAGGTAGGCCTGGAAAGCCTGGACTTCGGGGGCGTCGCTGTAAGCGCCGACCATTTCGCCGCCGCCGGTGATGGCCTGGCCCTTGGACTCGTCGATCGGTGGCGTCATAAACGCCCAGACGTCGCCGTCGGGTGCAACGGAGGTGCCTTCGGGCCAGTTGGAGGCCTGGAAGTTGGCCTGGTGGTGCATTGCGCACTGGCCGTCAAGTACCGGCTGGCCGGCCTGGGCGAATCCGGTGGTCAGGATGGAACGGACGTCGCCGAAGCCGCCGTTGACCATCTTGTCATCGAGCAGGATGTCGCCTGCCTTATCAAAGGCGTCAACGATTTTGGGGTCGTTGAAGGGAATTCCGTGGCTGACCCACTGGTCGTAAACCTCCGGTCCCTGTGCGCGGAGGACAACGTCCTCGATCCAGTCCGTGCCGGGCCAGCCCGTGGCTTCACCTGACTCGAAACCGGCACACCAAGGCTTCATGGCGCCTTCATCGGCGATCTTCTTGGAGAGGTCCATCATTTCGTCCCACGTTTTGGGGACGGTCCAGCCTTTATCCTCGAACGTTTTCGGTGCGTACCAGACGTAGCCCTTGACGTTGGCGAGCATGGGAGCGGTGTAGAAGACACCGTCCACGGTGCCGTATTTCTTCCAGTCCGCTGACCAGTTCTTGTCCACGGCGTCCGAGACGGCCTGCGGTGCTTTCTTGAGGTTGCCGGCGCGGGCCTGGTCCGCCATCAGGCCGGGCTGCGGGAAGATGGCAATGTTGGGGGCGTTTCCGGCTTTCGCGCGGACACCGATCTGGGTCTCGAATTCCTTGCTGCCCTCATACTTGATGGTTGCACCCGTGCACTGCTCGAAAGCGGCCCAGGTCTTTTCAAGGTTGGTGGCTTCAAGGTCAACGATCGTGGAATAGACGGAAACGGTCTTTCCGTCATGCTTGCCGTAGCTTTCATACTTTGCACAATCGACGGAAGCGTCTCCGGATCCACTGTCCGAGCTACTGCATCCTGTGAGTGCCAGGGCCACAATTCCGGTGGCTGCAATCGGCAGCAGGTATTTGCGGTTCTTCATTACTGGTGACTCCTCGCTGAGTTACGGACCTTACGCCTGGTGCGATTGACGTGGTGACCATCACAGTAGTGGACTCCCAGCAAGAAATGCAAGCGTTTACACCAGCTGTGTCCAATTGGTGATCAAACGCCGGACCGGCCCCCTCAGCGGGCCCGTTCCGCCCGTCCAAACCGGGTCCGGGCGCCTGCGCCGATGTGGATCAGCACGGGTGTTTCGCGGCCCACCACGGCGTCCAGCGCGCCGAGGAGGTCAGAGATTTCGGCAGCCAGCAGGTGCGGGGCAACACCCTGGCGCGGCAGGAGCTTGACCTTCAGGGCGGGCATGCCCTTGACGTTGTAGGTCGCCACCGTGGCTCCTGCCAGGTCCGGCCGCCCTGCGAGGGCCTGCCTAAGGGCCTGCTCCGCCACTCCCCCGCCGATGCGGATATCTCCCGCGACCTCGCCTGGATCGTATTCGGAGGCGAGGAGGTTGGACCTGCCTTTGCCCTGCTGCGCGATCCACGCCACCATCAGGCCGATCAGGACCAGCAATGCCAGGGCCACCAGGAGCCACAGCCAGCTTTCCGCGCGGCCCGGGAAACGCGTGGCGTTGAAGGCGGTGTTGACGGAGCTCCAGGTTCCGTCCGCCCAGGGATGCCACCAGGACGCCACGGCAGGCACTGCGGCCAGGAGCACCAGCAGCAGGCCCAAAGCCAGCATCGCGAGGCCCAGGAGGGTGATGAGGATCCGGTTTAATGTTCCGGGGGTGCTGTTCATGCGCCGATCACTCCGGACGGGGTCAGGTTGATGCGGACCTCAGGGGCCGGTTGCAGGTCCATCTGCTCAAGCTCGTCCGCCACGGCCGCCAGGATGGCGTCCTGTTCCACCGGCACGCCGGAGGTGGGGCGGACGTTGACCAGGACCTGCCGGTGCGAGACCACCACCATCACCTGTCCCGGGGTGACATTGGCGGCCAGCCGGGCGCGCCGGGCCAACGATGAGGCGATGACCTCGTCATCCACCACCACGGCATGGTGGCCCGCATGGCGGCCTGGCAGGGCCAGCGGATGCCGGGCCCGGCGCCCGGGCAGGACACCGTTAAGGAAGAAGATCAGGCCGGCCATGGCGATCACCGCGCCGATGGCGCCCAGGAGCAGCGGAGTGATCCCCGCCGGCAGGTCGACCAGCCGTTCGGCTGCCACCTGGGGCTCGATCAGCCAGGCGGGCTGTCCGATGGCGTGCACGGCTGCTTCAAGCAGGCCGTACGCGGCCAGGCCGGCCACCAGCACGGCAGCAAAGATGGCAATGCCCGCCCGGTTTGAGTGGGTTTCGCGGTGCACAATCCTGCGCAGGACGGGGTCCGGTTCCGCGGCACCGTGCCGTTTGGCTTTGCGGGTCCCCTCAGGACCGGTGTCGACGGTGGTCACTTGACCCGTCCTCCTTCGCTGATCCTGGCTCCGCTGATCCTGATGTCAACCCGGCTCAGCTGGGCACCGCTGAGTTCGGTGACCGTGGCAAGGATCCGGGCTTTCGCCGTGACGGTTCGTTCCCAGATGGAGCCGCCGAAGGCCTGAAGCCTGGCCGGATCAGCCGCGGCCGCGCGCAGCGGCGGGATGCTGATGGGCGCCACGAGCGATAGCGCCAGCAGGCCGCCGTCGTCCGCCCAGTCGGCCCGCACGTCCTGGGCATCGCATCCCAGGGCCTGCGCCGCTGCGGCTTTCGCCAGGCTGGTCAGGGCCTGGGTGCTAATCCGGTTGTGGCCGCTGAGCACCTGCCCGGAAACGGCCGGCGCGCCCGGGTTCATGAGGATGAGCGCCGGCCGGTGATGGCGTCCAGCACACCGCGCAGATCAAGTTTGCCCTCCGCTGCCCGGCCCAGCACGGCGCCAATGGCCATAAACAGGAGCGAGATCAGGAAGCCCCACAGGCCGAACTGCAGGGACATAAACGCCACGAACGCGCCAAGTGCCGTTCCTGCGAGAGTGAGGTTCACAGCAGCGCCTCCCGTTCGGTGGTGCCGGATGCCGTTGGTTTGACGGGCGGCGGAACAAAGACGTCCGTGATTTCCACGTTCACCTCGATGACCTGCAGGCCCACGAGTTCCTCGATGGCCCCGTAAACAGCGGCACGCACCTGGTTGGCAAGCGAATGCAGGGGTGTGCCGTAGGAGGCGACGAGGTTGATGTCCACCGCCACCTGGGTTTCGCCCACCTCGGCATGGACGCCGGTGGCATGGTCCGTGCTGCCCACGGCATCACGGATCGCGCCGAGGGCCCTGGACGGGCCGGACCCCAGCGAATAGACGCCGGGGACGGCGCGGGCGGCAATACCGGCCACTTTCGCCACGGCGGTTTCGGAAATGACAGTCCTGCCCGACCCTGCCCCTGCGGCAGGAACCAACGGGGCAGGGCCCAGGCCGCCCTGGCCGGGCTGCGGGTTCTGGTACTCCATCGAAGAACTCCCCCTTCTGTTGTTCATTACCCTATCCCTAGCCCGCGCCGATGTGCTGGAACGGGCCTGCGTCGGGGACTTGAAGCGCCCCCGATGCAGGCGGCCGGGCTAGCGGGTTCCCTTCGCGCCAGAACCGGCCTTGTCGGCGTCGTGCGTGACATGTTCCGCGCCGGCCTCGTCACCGTGGGCCAGGTGTTCGGTGAATTGCGCCTGGACGGCCTCCGCCACCTGGTCCGATACCTGGTCCGCCAGGTGTTCCTGGTAGTGCTCCTGGACGGAATCGTTCACGGAGTCCTGCACCTTTTCCGTCACGTGGGCGGTCATCTGTTCGCGGGCCAGCTTCCGTTGGGCCCGCATCAGCGCCGCGTGTTCCTGGTGGAATGCCTTGGCCGTGGCCACGCACATCAACAGAATCACCACGCTGAAGGGCACCGCGGTGAGGATGGCGGCCGTTTGGATCGCCTGCAGCCCGTCGGCCAGCAGGAGCGCGATGGCTGCTGCCGCTGCGGCCAGCGCCCAGAAGATGCGGATCCAGTTCTTCGGCTCCACGTTCCCGCCGGTGGAAATCATGCCCATGACCAGCGCGCCGGAGTCTGCCGAGGTGACAAAGAAGATGGCGATCAGGACAATTGCCCCGATGGTGAGGACCATCCCGCCCGGAAGGCTGCCCAGCAGGGAGAACAGCGCCCCCTCGGTGTCCACTGTGCCGTCAGCGCTGACCAGCCCGCCGGCACCGAAGAGTTCGCGGTGGATGGCGGCGCCGCCCAGGACGGAGAACCACAGGAAGCCCATCATGGTGGGGACCAGCAGGACGCCGGCGACGAACTGGCGTACGGTGCGGCCCTTGGAGATGCGGGCGATGAAGATGCCCACAAACGGTGCCCACGAAATCCACCAGCCCCAGTAAAACGTGGTCCAGGCGGCCTGCCAGGCTTCGCCTTCGGCGCCGGAAAATGCCAGCGTGTTAAAGGTCAGCCCCACCACGTTCTGCAGGTAGTTGCCGATCGATTGGACGAACTCGCGGAGCAGGAACAGCGTGGGCCCGGTGAACAGCACCACGATCATCAGCGCCCCGGCGAGCAGCAGGTTCGTGTTGGAGAGCCATTTCATGCCCTTGCCCACGCCGGAGACCACCGAAAGGATGGTCAAGGTGATGATGCAGAGGATCAGGCCGATCTGGGTCATGGTGGTGGCCTGCGCTATGTTGGCGTGTTCCAGGCCCGCCGAAATCTGCAGGACGCCCAGGCCCAGGGAGGTGGCGACGCCGAAGAGGGTGCCCACCAGGGCGATCACGTCGATCAGGTTGCCCCAGCCGCCGGCAACGCGCTTGTGCCCCAGCAGCGGTTCAAGGGTCCAGCGGATGGAGATGGGCCGGTTTTTGCGGTGCACCGCGTAGGCGATGGAGACACCCACCACCACGTAGATGGCCCAGGCGTGCAGCCCCCAGTGCAGGTAGGTCTGGGTCAGCGCCTGCTGCGCCAGCGCCACCGGGGTTCCTTCAACACCGGGCCTCGGCGCGGCGAAGTGGTTCAGGGGTTCGGCCACGCCGAAGAAAACAAGCCCGATGCCCATGCCTGCGGCGAAGAGCAGGGAGAACCAGGACACGACCGAAAATTCGGGCTCATCGTCGTCCTTGCCGAGTTTGATGTCGCCGTAGCGACTCAGCCCGATCCACAGGGCAAACGCCACAAAAACGGCGATGGCTGCAACGTAGTACCAGCCGAACCATTTAATGACGTTGGTCTGGATGGCCCCGAAGGCCTCGGTGGCTGTGCCGGGGAAGAGCGTCGCGAACAGGACAAAAAGGAAAATGACGGCCGCGGCGGGCCAAAAGACCCAGGTGGCAATTTTCTGGCCACCACCTCCGGGCGGCTGGGAAGCCGCTTTCTCCGCTCCCGGCGGATTGCCCTTTTGTGGTTGGCTGGTGGTCCTTGCGCCTGGTGTGGCGGACATTCAGGTTGCTCCTTATGCGCTGTGCAATGCTCAGACTGCTCTTCGAGGTTCAACGTGCAGCCTGCAAGTTTACTGACCGTGGGCGCAGCGCGGCCGGGAAGGCAGGATCCGTTGGCACAACGATGCGGGATTGATACGTTCTTCGGCCATCCGGCGGCGCGGGGAACGGCTTGTTAAAGAAGAAAAGCATCAGTTCCGAAGAACTGATGCTTCCCAGTGGTGGCTCCGACCGGCGTCGATCCGGTGACCTTTCGATTTTCAGTCGAACGCTCTACCAACTGAGCTACAGAGCCTAGGTGACTAGTCACCTTGAGAGCCGGAATTACTTCCAACAATCAGAGCGACCCTGACGGGACTTGAACCCGCGACCTCCGCCGTGACAGGGCGGCGCGCTAACCAACTGCGCTACAGGGCCTTGCGTTTCTTGCTTTTACGGCATCGCTACCGTTTTTTTCAAGGCTTCAAGCTTACCAGACAATTTCTACCTGCTTGACCAGTTCCTTGCGTACCCCCAACGGGATTCGAACCCGTGCCGCCGCCGTGAAAGGGCGGTGTCCTAGGCCGCTAGACGATGGGGGCCAGAACCCGTTCGGAACAAAAGAAAAGGCTTCGAGCCGAGGCTTTTAGTCTTTATCGTTTGCGTTGTCTCCGAACTGGACTCTAAAACTATAGGGCCTAGTTTCGATTTAACCAAAATCGGCACAAACCCCGCCTCCTGGCGCCTGGTTGGGCCAAGATGGAGTGATGGATGCCGTTGCAGCACTGTCCGAAATTGCCTTCTGGCTGGAACGGAGCCGGGCCGCCACGTTCAAGGTCCAGGCCTTCCGGAAGGCAGCCGCCGCCATCGGGCCGCTGGAGCCGGCCGAACTTGCGGCACGGGCCAGGACAGGCCGGCTCAAATCCATGAAGGGCATCGGCGACCGGACCCACCAGGTCATCCAGGAAGCACTGGCGGGCGGGGTGCCGGAGTATCTTGCGGACCTGCGGGACAAAGGGGCCCAGCCGCTGGTATCCGGCGGCCACGAGCTGCGGCAGGCGCTCCGCGGCGACCTGCACAGCCACAGTGACTGGTCCGACGGCGGATCCCCCATCGACCTGATGGTGGCCGCCGCCGGAATCCTGGGCCGCGAATACCTGGCATTGACGGACCATTCGCCGAACCTGACCATCGCCAACGGGCTCTCCGCCGAACGCCTTACCGAGCAGCTGGAGGTGGTGGCCGCCATCAACACCGGCGGCCCGGACGGGTCCGCTGGCAAGAAGGTGCCCCCGCGGCTCCTCGCCGGCATCGAGGTGGACATCCTCGAGGACGGCAGCCTGGACCAGGCGCCGGAACTGCTGGACCGCCTGGACATCGTGGTGGCCAGCGTCCACTCGAAGCTCCGGGCCGACGGTAAAACCATGACCCGGCGCATGCTGGGCGGCATCCGGGACCCGCACACCAATGTGCTGGGCCACTGCACCGGCCGGCTGGTGGAAGGCTCCCGCGGAACCCGGCCGCCGTCGGACTTCGACGCCAAGGAAGTCTTTGCTGCCTGCGCCGAATACGGTGTCGCCGTGGAAATCAACTCCCGGCCGGAACGGCAGGACCCGCCGGACGCCCTGATCCAGCTCGCATTGGACGCCGGTTGCCTGTTTTCGATCGACAGCGATGCCCACGCCCCCGGCCAGCTCGATTTCCTCCAGTACGGGGCCGAACGGGCCGCCAGCAACGGCGTCCCGGCAGAACGCATCATCACCACCTGGCCGTTGGCGGAACTGCTGGCCTGGGCGGCGCCTGCGGCATAACCCGCCGTGACGCGGCCGGTTTCCGCGAGCCCAAGGCCCTCCGATCCGGCTAGATTGGCCGTATGCCAAGCACAGGTCCCGCCAGCTCACCCGCACCGCCCACCACCCCGGCCCCGCTCAAGGCGCTGGGCATCACCGCCATGGTGGTAACGGTGGTGCTGTGGGCGTCGGCGTTTGTGGGGATCCGGGCCATCGGCCCGCACTTTTCCCCCGGGCCCCTGACCCTGGGCAGGCTGGCGGTTGCCGCCGTCGTCCTGGGCCTGCTGGTGGTCCCGCAACTCATGAAGAGCAGGCTCCTCCCCCACGGCAGGGAATGGCTGCCCATCCTGGCGTACGGCGTGATGTGGTTCGGCGGCTACAACGTGGCGCTGAACGCGGCGGAACATGTCCTGGATGCCGGAACCAGTGCCCTCCTCATCAACGTCAACCCCATTTTGGTGGCCGTGATGGCCGGTATCTTCCTCAAGGAGGGCTTTCCGCGTTGGCTGCTGATCGGCAGCACTGTCGCGTTCGCCGGCGTGGCAGTGATTGCGCTCGGGTCCGGCCAAGGGTCCGGCGGCGGGAACCGGCCGACAGCGGACATGGCGGGCGTGGCGCTTTGCCTCCTTGCCGCCGTGCTCGCCGCCGTCAGCGTCATCATCCAGAAGCCGGTCCTGCGCAAGTTCCCGGCAGCCCAGGCCACCTGGTTCGGCATCCTGGTGGGAGCCCTGTGCTGCCTGCCGTTCAGCGGTCAGCTGCTCGCCGAACTGCAGGCAGCTCCGCCGGAGGCCACCTGGGGCCTTGCCTACCTCGGGGTTTTCCCAACGGCCATCGCGTTCACCACCTGGGCATACGCCCTGTCGCTCATCGACGCCGGCAAGCTTGCGGCCACCACGTACCTGGTACCCGGGACCACCGTGCTGATCTCGTGGTTCCTGCTCGCCGAAATTCCCACGGTGTGGGGCCTGGTGGGCGGGCTGATCTGCCTGGTGGGGGTGGCATTGACCCGGCGCCGGACCCGGAACAAGCACGTTACGGCTGCCGCCGTTCAGCGCTAAGGTCGGAGGATGCACGCCAGCCTCCCGCCCGGCCTTCCCATCATTCCCGACGGCCCGCACGAGCCCTATGGCTTCAGCATGGGCGCCGACGAATTCGAGGCCGCTGTCCAGGACGCCCTGGACAGCATCCCGGCCAAGCTGGCAGAGGCCATGGACAACGTGGCCGTTTTCATCGAGGACGACTACGTGCCGGGTCCCGGGCAAGACCCGGATACGGTCCTGCTGGGACTCTACGAGGGTGTGCCGCTGACCGAACGGGATTCCTGGTGGGATGCCGGTTCGTTGCCGGACCGGATCACCATCTACCGCGGGCCCATCCTGGAGATCTGCTCCTCCCGGGAAGACGTCATCCACGAAGTCGCCGTGACAGTGGTCCACGAGGTGGCCCACCACTTCGGCATCTCCGATGACAGGCTGCACGAGCTCGGCTGGGGATAGCCTTAGGAGCATGGGACACGACCACAGCCACACACATGGCCTGACCGCAACGGGCCGGCACCGGAAACGCCTGGTGGCGGTCCTGGTGATCACCCTGTCCGTGGTGTTGATCCAACTGGTGGGCGCGTTCCTGTCCGGCTCGCTGTCGCTGCTGGCGGACGCCGGGCACATGCTTTCCGACGCCGCCGGGGTAACCATTGCGTTGCTGGCCGCGTGGATCGCCGGCCGCCCGGCCAGTGACCAGCGGACCTACGGCTACCAGCGCGCAGAGGTGCTGGCAGCACTGGCCAACGCCCTGATCCTGATCGTCATTTCCGTCATCATCTTCACCGAGGCCATCCGCCGGATCGGCACCGCCCCGGAAGTGCAGACGGACATCATGCTGTTCGCCGCCATCCTCGGCGCTGCGGCAAACCTGGTCTCGCTGCTGATCCTCCGCGGCGCGCAGGAGCACAGCCTCAACGTGCGCGGCGCCTACCTCGAAGTCCTGGGTGACCTCCTGGGCTCCTTCGCCGTGATCGTCGCGGCAGTGGTCATCATGGTCACCGGGTTCCAGGCCGCGGACACCATCGCCTCGGTGGTCATCGCCCTGATGATCCTGCCCAGGGCCTGGAGCCTGCTGCGGGACGTGGTGGATGTGTTGCTGGAAGCCACCCCCAAGGGCGTGGAGGTCCAGATGATCCGCGAGCACATCCTGTCCGTGCACGGCGTCACGGATGTCCACGACATCCACATCTGGACCATTACGTCCGGTGTTCCGGTCTTTTCAGCCCATGTGGTGGTGGAGGACGGTGTGCTTAATGCGCACGGCGCCGACCAGATCCTGGACCAGCTCACCACCTGCCTGGGCTCCCACTTCGACACCGAACACTGCACCTTCCAGCTCGAACCGGCCAGCCACTCCGAACACGAGGCTAACCAGCACGCCTAGCTGTACGCCCGGACGGCTCAGCTCAGGATGTCCTTGGTGGCGAACCGGCCGTAGGCCAGGGCTCCGAACACCGCCACGTACCCTGCCTGCAGCACCGCGTTCGAGGCGAAGGAATCCCACAGCACCGGCTGCCGCAGGATGTCACCGAACCCCAGCCAGTAGTGGCTGAACAGCCACGGATGCAGCCACTCGAGCTGGGGCAGCTGGCCCAGGATCTGGGACACCACCGAAACCACCACGGTGGCGGCCATGGCGCCCACGGGGACCACGGTCAAGGTGGACAGGAACAACCCGATCGCTGACAGCCCGGCCAGCGATACGGCCAGGTAGGCGGCGATCAGGAGGATCCGCAGGGCAGCCTCCGGCGGCTGGATCACGTCACCGGACAACAGCGTGACGGGCCCCACCGGGAACAGCGCAGCCCCGATGGCGCCGCCGGCCAGGGCCACGGCCAGCGGGGCCGCAACGCAGAAAGCCAGCGCCCCCGCGTATTTGACCAGGAGCAGCCGGATCCGGCCCGCTGGCGCCACCAGGAGGTAGCGCAGCGTCCCGTGGCTTGCCTCACCCGCGATCGTGTCGCCGGCCACCACCCCCACCGTGAGCGGCAGGAACAGCGGAACGGAAACCAGCATGGCCGTGAAAGCCACAAAAAGGCCGTTCTGCGAGATCCGGTCAAGGAACGCCGGTCCCCGCCCCGCGGGAACGGTGGAGGAAAGCCTGACGGCCACGGCAATGAGCACCGGAATGGCTGCCAGTGCCAGAAGCAGGGCCCACGTGCGCCGCCGGCCAAAGAGCACCTTGAGCTCGGAGCCCAGGAGGGACCACGCGGAGCCGCGCGGGGGCTTGGCAGTGGCGTCAACCGGCAACATCGAACCCCTCACCGGTGAGGGCCACAAAGCGGTCTTCCAGGCTTTCGCGTTCCACGCCGAACCCCCGGACCCTGACGCCCGCCGCAACCAGGTGCGCCACGATGTCTTCCGGCAGCAGGGCGGGGACTGCGGGGCCAGCTGACGCCGGCAATGCGGCCAGCACCTGAACGCCATCGCCGCCCGGTTCAAGGGTGTCCGCCGCGGGGAGCAGCCCCAGGCGGACCAGCTCCTGCCGGCCCAGCGCGGCGTCGGGAGTCTCCAGGCGGATCCGGACAGTGCCTTCACGGCGCAGGTCGGCGAGTGGCCCCTGGGCCACCAGCCTGCCGCTGCTCATCACCGCCGCGTGGGTGCACATCTGCTCCACCTCGGCCAGGAGGTGGCTGGAGACGAAAACGGTGGTGCCGTCGTGGGACAGGGCCCGGATCAGGTTCCGCACCTCACGGGTACCCTGCGGGTCCAGCCCATTGGTGGGCTCGTCCAGGACCAGCAGGTCGCGGGCGGACAGCAACGCGCCGGCGATACCCAGCCGCTGTTTCATCCCCAGGGAATAAGCGTGGACCTTTTTCCCGGCGGCGTGGGCCAGCCCCACCCGTTCCAGGGCCTGGCCCACCCTCAGCTTCCGGGTGGCCGGGACGGTGTGGGGCCCGGCCGCGTCCATCCGGTGCAGGTTGGCGGCGCCGGACAGGAACGGGTAGAACCCCGGGCCTTCCACCAGCGCTCCCACCCGTGGCAACACTTTGTGCAGCTCCCCGGGCATGCTGGCGCCCAACAGCTTCACGGTCCCCGCCGATGCGGCGGCCAGGCCCAGGAGCATGCGGATGGTGGTGGTTTTACCGGAGCCGTTGGGCCCCAGGAACCCGAAGACGGTCCCGGCGGGAACGGAAAGGTCCACGCCGTCCACGGCCGACTGCCGGCCGAAGTGCTTGGTCAGGCCGGAAGTCTCGATGGCCAGGCCGGAAGCGCCGGCCAGGGATCCCCCAACGCCCGCGCTCACTGCGCGGCGGCCGCTGCAGCCTGGAGCCGCTCCCCCGGGACCAGGCCGGCCAGGAGCCGGCCGTCGGCCAAGACCAGGACAGTGAAGAGGGGGGTGGACAGCAGCTTTCCGCCGGGCACGTCCACGGCGGCCTGGGACAGCAGCGGGTCCGCCAGCAGCGCGTTGGCGCCGGCACCGGTACCGCCGGCTACGGCCGGCACGGCCAGCACACTGGTCCACCCGCTGCCTGTCACAGCCGGCCGCGGACCGGAAGGCGGCGTCTCCGAATCACCGACGTCGTGGGACAAACCGGGGGCAGGCGGCACAATTTCGCGGACGCTGCTGCCGGCCGGCGGCACAAACGTGAACAGCGAATCGTCCGGCGCGCCCAAGGCCAGGGCGGTGAACCCGGACCGGAAGGCCGGTGTTGCGGCTCCGCGGGCCGTGACCTGCACGGACAGGGGCAACCCTGTTTCGCCGTCCACGGCAATGGCGATCCTGCCCACCAGGGTGTCGGCGGTCCTGGGTTCGAGGAGGAGGTTGTAGGCCGCCCTGCCGGCCACCTCAACGTCGGCCCCGACGGAAATTTCGGTGTCCGGATCCGCTGCGGCCAGGAACCGGCCGGCGATGTCCGCCGGGGTGGCGGTTGACGGGTCGCCGGCGCCGCGGTCCGGAGCCTGCAGAACCAGGTGGGCGGCGGAATTGTCCTTGGAGGCGTAGAACCAGACATCCGTTCCGCGGCGCACCATATTGCGTTCGGCGAAGCTGCCGTCCGCCACCTGGACCCGGAGCTTGGCCGGGCCGTCGGCATACACCCGGGCTGTGTGGTCCGCGGCGAGCAGCCCGGCAATGGACGCCACACTTCCGGCGGGACCGTCCCCGGCCGCCGCAGGACCCGACGAAGGCCCTGCCGCGGGGAGGTCCGGCAGGCCAAACTCCGTCGCCTGTTCCAGGGTGCCGGTGAATGACACGGCCGTGCGGGTGTCCATCAGTTCGATGACCTGCGCGGGTGTCCTGGCCGGCAACGGGTCGGCGGCACCGGCGGGCAGCGTCCCCACCAGCACTCCGGCGGCAATCACGACCGGAACCGCCACCGCGGGCAGCCATCGGGTCCACACGCGGGAAACTCCCGGCGGTTTCCGCCGCGGGTGCAACTGACCGGATCCCGGAAGGGGGCTCATAACTTCAAGGGTACGCCTGTCCCTGACGGCGCGCAGGAGTCCGCGCACCTGGGAACGGGAGCTCCGGGCGCACAGGCGCGGTGGGTGCCGCCCTGGTCAGGCGGCGCCGAGGATCGGCCCGAAGCGGGCGCGGTCAGCCAACCGGGGATCCTCGCGGTCCGGCACCACCATCACGGGGCCCTTGGCGTGGTGCAGGACGCCGTCGGAGGTTGATCCCAGCAGCATCCCCGTGAAACCGCCGCGGCCGCGGGTGCCCACGACGACCAGTTCGACATGCCGGCCCTCGGCCACGAGGACCTCCACCGGTGACCCGTCGCGCAGTTGGGACTCGGCGGACAGGCCGGGATAGTGGCTCCGCAGCCAGGCCATCCCCGCGTCCAGGGTCACCTGGATGTCCGCGAACAGCGCCTTCCGGTCCAGCGGAGCGGGAACCCAGGCGAGGGAGCCGCTGTACTGCGGAACGGCGCAAACGACACGAAGGGAAGCACCGAGGCGAAGGGCCTGGTCCGCCGCCTCGAGGACGGCGATCCGTGCCTGCTCCGAGCCGTCCACGCCCACCACCACCACGTTTTCCACGGGCTGGTGTCCGGATTTTGCCTGTTCTGCCTTGACGCGCCGGTCCTCGGTGGTTTCCCCCAGCCGGTCGGAGCACACCAGGGGCACCGTGACGGTGGGGCACTTGGCGTGGGCGGGCAGGGCGCTGCTCACGGAGCCGAGCAGGCGGCCCACAAAGCCGCCGCGCCCGCGGGTGCCGAACACCAGAAGTTCAGCCGACTCGGAGAGGTCCAGGAGCACCCCGGACGCGTCGCCGTTCTCCACGGAGGAACTGACCTCAATGTCGTAGCCGGCGATTTTGTCCAGGGCCTGGCGCACGATGGCCTCGGCGCCTTCCCGGATCACGGAATCGTCAACGGTGGCGTAGCCTCCGTCCAGGCCGGATGCCGCGAAAATAGGGACGGAATACGCGGTCACAATATGAAGCGGCCGACGGCGGCGCACGGCTTCGCGGGCAGCCCACACCAGCGCGCACTGGCCATGCTCTGAGCCGTCCACGCCCACAACGATCCCCTGCGGAGCGGGTGTTTCGCCGCCGTCCTCACGCTCCGGGTCCGGATGCCACTCTTGTGCGCCCATGGGGCCGCCTCCTCGCGTTACCGCTGTGATGTTCCGGCCATTCTGCCAGACAGCGGGGCGTTCCCCCGCCACCGTGCACTGCGGCCGGAGCCGCCGGCGAAATTCCGCCTGCAGTTCCCACTATTCTCTGTCCGGTATTGCATGGCAAGCCTGTTCAGGAGCGGTTTGGCCGGGTTATCCACAGGCGTGGGGCACCCCCTTGGAAAGCGCGTTCAGCCGCTGGAGAATGTTTACGCCACGGTCTATCCAGCGGCCCGTTTGTTCTGTAGTCTTCAGGACATTGTTGGTCCGGGACTATGCCGTACGTAATCCATCAGGCTGCCCGGCCCCGCACGGCGGCCGGACTGAGGGGGAAACGGGGCGCACGTCGGCCAGGAGGCCGGCACCGGCGTTGAAATCCTTCGAAGGAGTGATCTGTAGTGTCTAGCCTGCCCCTGACTGCCAGGACCGAACAGACCACCACCGTTATCATCGGCACCGGACTTTCCGGCCTGGCCGTAGCTGCGGAGCTGCGCCGCCGGGGCGTGGACTCCATCGTGGTGGACGGGCTGGATATCCTCGGCGCCGCTTCGCCGCCCAATACCTCGTCCCTGCAGCGCTGTGACGCCGCTGATTCCGCCAGCCTGCAGGAACGCAACGAAATCCTCCGGCACCTGCGCAACTATGCCGCAAGCCATCACGTGGATGTCCGCAACACCACCCGGGCCGTGCAGCTGACCATGGTGGACGGCGTGGCTCTGGATGGGATTGCGGCCACCCCTACCCATTGGGAAGTGCATACCCCTACGGGCATCCTGCTTGCCGACCACATCGTCCTCACCCGTTGCGCCCACAGCCAGCTGCGGCGCATGCTCAACGACTTCGGCATCGCAGTGGGCAGGAACCTTGCCGCTGCGATGCGGGCCATCGGGATCTACCTGGTGGGAGTGGGCGAGCTGATTACGCCCTCACCCAAGGAAGTCCTGCGGCAGGCCAAAACCGTGGGGCTGGCCATCTCCGCCAAGGTCAACCCCGATGCCGGAACGCTCCCGGCTACCGGAAGCCTCGCCGTCCTGCCCTGCTAGGAACGTGCGGAAAGCCGGGCCCGGCGAAGCGCACCCGGCGGGCAGCCGGGAAGCACCGCAAGCGCGTCAGCTCTCCGTGTCCTCCCGGTCGTTGCCGGAAAGCCGGCGGCGGGCCAGGACGGCCAGCGCCACCAGCAGGCCCACAGCCACCACGGCGAAAATCACGATGCTCCACTGGAACGGCTCCCCCGAACCGGCCGGCTCGGCGGGTTCTGCGGTGGTACCGGGCTGGGCGCTGCCCATCCCGGGAACGGTGGAGGCCGCCGTCGGGCTTGCCGACGCTGCACCCGACGGGGTGCCTGACGCAGCACCACCGGGCGAAGCGGCAGTTGCCGTGAAGCTGAAGGTCCCCTCAATGGGATGCGAATCGGAGCTGACCACGCGCCAGGCCACGACGTATTCCCCGGCGGGGCCGCCTGCCCGCAGCTTCTGGGACACCACGTTGTCCACAATCTCCACGGCCCCGTCCGCCCACTCCGTCCCGGCCGCATCCTTGACCGAAATGGAGGGCCCGATGCCCAACGGGTTGTTGTTGAAGGTCACCGACACCTCAGCAGGCGGTGTGGCAACCGCCGCGCCCTGGGCCGGGCTGGTCGACTCGGCAGCGTCGTGGGCGGCTGCGGGCCCGGCCAGGCCCAGGACGGCGGCGGCGGAGACGAGGACACCGAGCACAAGGCTCAGGAACTGGCGGCGGATGGAACGCATGAGGGGACTGCTCCTTGTGTTGGCTTCCTTACAGACTAGGGGAATTTGAAGGCCGATCCCCCGGCACCACCATAAGATGCTGGTATCCCCACAGACTCCCCCGGAGGACTAATGCTCAAGCAAGGCTCTGCCCTGGACCGGTACTTCAAAGTCACCGAGCGCGGCTCCAACCTTTCCCGCGAAATCCGCGGCGGGTTCGCCACGTTCTTCGCCATGAGCTACATCGTGGTGCTGAACCCCCTGATCCTGTCCGGCCCGGACTCCAGCGGCAATACCCTGGGCTTCACCGCCGTCGCGGCCGTAACGGCCTTTGTGGCAGGCATCCTGACCATCCTGATGGGCGCCTGGGCCCGGCACCCCTTCGCGCTGGCCACCGGGCTGGGCGTCAACGCGTTTGTGGCGGTCACCGTGGCCACCAACCCGGGCCTGACGTGGCCGGACATGATGGGCCTGGTTGTCCTCTCCGGCGTCACCATGCTGATCCTGGTCCTCACCGGCTTCCGGACCGCTGTGTTCAAAGCCGTGCCGGACGGACTGAAAACGGCGATTGTGGTGGGCATCGGACTGTTCATCGCGCTGATCGGCCTGGTCAACGCCGGGTTTGTCCGGCGCATCCCGGACGTGGCAGGCACCACCGTGCCGGTGGGCCTGGGCTTTGACGGCAAGCTGCTGGGCTGGCCCACCGCCGTGTTTGTCTTCGGCTTGATCCTCACCATCGCCCTGGTGGTCCGCAAGGTCAAGGGCGCCATCCTGATCGGCATCATCACCTCCACCGTGATCTCCGTGATCCTGGAAATGACCCTGCACATCGGCCCCAGCTTCGACGGCGAAAAGTCCAACCCGCAGGGCTGGTCCCTGGTGGCGCCGGAGTTCTCCGGCTGGGCCGCACCGGACCTGTCGCTGATCGGCAAGGCCAACCCGTTCGGCGCCTTCGAGCACCTGGGCTTTGTGGCCGCCACGCTGCTGGCCTTCGTGATCCTGCTCAGCATCTTCTTCGACGCCATGGGCACCATGGTGGGCCTGGCCAACGAGGCCGGCACCATCGATGAGCACGGCAACATCCCCGACGTGGACCGTGTCCTCCAGGTGGACGCCCTCGGCGCCATCGTGGGCGGCGGCGCGTCCGTCTCCTCGAACCAGATCTACGTGGAGGCCGGCGCCGGCATCGGCGAAGGTGCCCGCACCGGCGTCGCGTCAATCGTCACCGGCCTGCTGTTCCTGGTGGCCATGTTCTTCACCCCGCTGATCAACCTGGTGCCCTTCGAGGCCGTGGCGCCGGCGCTGGTGGTGGTGGGCTTCATGATGGTGTCCCAGGTGGGCAAGATCGACTGGCAGGACTGGGGCATCGCCATCCCGGCGTTCCTGACCTTCACGCTGATGCCGTTCACGTATTCCATTGCCAACGGCCTCGGCGCCGGCTTCATCGCCTTTGTGCTGATCCGCACCGTCCAGGGCCGGATCAAGGAGATCCACCCGCTGATGTGGGCCGTGGCTGCCGCGTTCCTGCTGTTCTTCGCCGTGGGTCCCATCGAGGCCGCCCTGGGCATGTAACTTCCCCTTCCCGGTGGGGTTACACGGGGGTGTTGGGCGCCAGCCCTTCATCCCCGGTCACCGCCCGCGCCTTCCGTTCCCGCAGCCGGTCCAACCGGTTCATCAGGGGCGAGGTGGTGGCGCCGTGGATCACGATCGAGAGCGCCACCACCAGCCCCACGAAGGCCCACAGTTCCCGTGCCTGGCCGCCGAACTGGCCTTCGGCAAGGGCGTAGGCCAGGTAGTACAGCGAGCCGATGCCGCGGATCCCGAAGAAGGACAGCGCGATCCGTTCCCGCGGCCCGGTTTTGCCGCCCAGCAGTCCCAGCCAGCCCGCCACGGGACGCACCACCAGCAGGAACGCCAGGGCCACCAGCACCTCGGCAAGCCCGACGCCGGCAAGCAGGCCGCGGGCAATCGCACCCCCCAGCAGCACCAGGATCACCACGGTCAGCAGCCGTTCCAGCTGCTCCACGTAGGAGTGCAGCACCCGGTGGTAGCCGTGGGTGTGCTCAGCGGCGCGGATGGTGACGGCACACACAAACACCGCGATGAAGCCGTAGCCCTCCGCCAGTTCGGTCAGGCCGTAGGCCAGGAACGTGGCCGCCAGGGCCACAAACCCTTCCGAATGGTTGGACAGCCGCAGGCTTTCCGCCTTGGCCGAAAAGAAAAGCCGCGCCAGCAGTTTTCCGGTCAGGAAACCCGCCAGCAGGCCAACGGCCAGCCGCCACACCACGTCCACGCCGAACCATTCCGGAAACCACTCGGACGGCTGTGCGCCCACCACGCTGATGATGATCGCCAGGTACACAAACGGGAACGCCAGCCCGTCGTTGAGTCCGGCTTCGGAGGTGAGCCCGAAGCGGACCTCGTCCTCCTGGTCCGCCTCGTCGTCGTGGTCCGCAGGCTCGCCCACCTGGACCTCCGAGGCCAGGACCGGGTCCGTGGGCGCCAGGCTGGCCGCCACCAACAGGGCAGCGCCAAGGCCCAAACCGAGGAACCACAACCCCAGCAGGGTCAGCCCCACGATGCACAGCGGCATGGCGATGCCCAGCAGCCGCCAGGTGGTGGCCCACCGCTTCCGCCCCACGGGTCGGTCCAGCGCCAGCCCGGCGCCCATCAGCGACACAATCACGCAGATCTCGGCAAGGTGCAGGACAAATTCGTTGTGGGCGATCGGGTCCGGGCTGGGCAGCGTGGGGATCAGCGCGAAAGCGGCCATCCCGGCGCCGAGGAACACCATGGGCATCGAAAAAGGCATGTTGCGCAGGGCTTTGGGCAGCACGGCTGCCACAAAGACGGCCAGTCCGGCCGCCGCGAAAAGGATGTTGGGACCTTCAAACATGGGGTGCTGCTCCGGCCTGGGTCATGGCGCCCGTTGGCGCAGGCGAAGGGTACGAGTCCCCGGGGGAAGGGATTGCTCCACCATAGCCCCGGGCGGCCCGGAAGTTCTTGGATTCCAGACAGTCCGGCGGCGGTGTTGCTGGCATTGGCGGCCGGCATGCGGTGAGCTTGGACCATGGATCTGCTGCCTGCCGCCGTTGACGTCCCGCCCCTGCCCTGGACGGGCAGGTTCGACGGCGACACCGCTGAACACCGCCGCTGGTGGCAGGCGGTGGAAACCGGCGGGGAAGCGGATGAGGATCCCGACGACGGCGCGGAGGCCGGTCCTGGGACCGCACCCGTGGTGCCGCACGGCGGTGCCGCTGCCGGATCCGCGCCGGCCCGTCCCGCAGGCCGGAACGGTACCCCCAGTCCGGCGGTGCTGCTGGGCTTTGCCAGCGACGAGGGAGTCCGCCGGAACAAGGGCCGCACCGGCGCGGCGACGGCGCCGGCGGCCATCCGGCGCGCGCTGGGCCCGTTGGCGTTCCACCTGGACCGCGAGGTGGCCGACGCCGGTGACGTGGTGGTCTCCGGCGGAAACCTGGAAGCCGGCCAGGCCCGGGCCGGACAGGCGGTGGCGGCCCTGATCGATGCCGGGAACCTGACCGTGCTGCTGGGCGGCGGCCACGAAACGGCCTACGCCAGCTACCTGGGTGTCAGCGCGTCAGCGGCCGTCACGGCAGGCCAGCGGCTGGGCGTGCTGAACCTCGATGCGCACTTCGACCTGCGGGACGAACCACTCCCCAGCTCCGGCACCCCGTTCCTCCAGATGGCCCGCGCCGAAGCGGCCGCGGGCCGCGAACTCCGTTACGCCGTCGTCGGGATTTCCGAAACAAACAACACCCGCGCGCTCTTTGATACTGCCCGGAAGCTGGATGTGGCGTACCTGCTGGACGAGGAATGCGACGCGGACCGGGTGCGGGGCTTTGTGGCCGGGTTCCTGGCCGGCATCGACGTGCTGTACCTGACCATCGACCTGGACGTCCTGCCGGCGGCCGTGGCTCCCGGCGTCAGCGCACCCGCGGCGTTCGGCGTGCCGTTTCCCATCATCAGCGCCATCTGCCGGCAGGTGGCCTGGAGCGGGAAGCTGCTCCATGTGGACGTGGCGGAACTGAACCCGGCCTACGACCTTGACGGCCGGACCGCGAAGGTGGCGGCCCGGCTGGTGGACACCCTGCTGCGCTGAGCGGTGGCTACCGGCCCTTTAGGACGTAACGGCGTTCCGGCCGGCCCACGCCGTACTTGAGCCGGACGTCGAGGGTGCCTTCGTCGTGCAGGTATTCGAGGTAGCGGCGGGCACTGACGCGGGACGTGCCCAGCTGCTCGGCCAGCTCTGCTGCGGAGAGGTCTGACGAGGTTGCGTGCAGGGCGGTTTCCACCAGTTTCAGGGTCTCCACGCTGCAGCCCTTCGGTAGCGGCCGTTCGGTGCGGTCCAGGCCGAACACCCGGTTCACATCCGACTGGTCGGCGCCGTCCTTGGCCTGTTCGAGCCCCTGGTAAGCGTTGCGGTAGTGCTCCAGCCGCTCCTGCAGGTCCGTCTGCGAGAAGGGCTTGATCAGGTAGTGCACAATTCCGCCGCGGAGGGCCTTGCGGACGGTTTCCACTTCGCGGGCGGCGCTGATCACCAGCACATCCAGTTCCGGGGCGACCGCCCGCAGCCGGTGCATCAGGTCCAGCCCGTTGATGTCCGGCAGGTGGATGTCCAGCAGCACCAGGTCCGGTTGCAGCCGCTCGGTATCCGCTACCGCCTGCGCCCCGGTGTGGGCGGCACCCACCACCGTGAACCCTGCGGTGCGCTGGATAAAACCTGCGTGCACCTTGGCCACCATAAAGTCGTCGTCGACGATCAGGACCTTGATCATTTTCCTGCACCTCTTTGGAATCGTGCCGTGAAGACTGCACCGTTGTCGTTGGCCACCGTCAGGTCGCCGCCGGACCGGCGGCACACCACCCTGGAAAGCGCCAGGCCGAAACCGCGCCCGCCTTCCTGCCGGGGGTCCTTGGTGGTGAACCCCTGCTGGAAGATTTTCGCTGCAGTGCCCGGCGGCACACCCGGACCATTGTCCCGGACCGTGACGGTCACCTGGCCGGCCCGCTCCGCCACCAGCACCAGGACTTCGGCGGCCGGCACCCCTGCCAGCGCGTCGAAGGCGTTGTCCACCAGGTTCCCGGCAACGGTGGCAAGGTCCCGTGACAGCCCATCATCCACGGCCTCCAGCCGGGAATCAGGGGACAGTTTAAGCGCCACACCCCGTTCCGTCGCGAGGCTTGATTTGGCGATCAGCAGGGCGGCGAGCGCCGGATCGTGGATCCTGCCGGTCACTTCATCGTTGAGCCGGGTCCGGTCCACGGTGGCGCCGTTGACGAACTGCACCACCGAGTCGTACTCGCCGATCTGGATCAGGCCCGAGATCACATGCAGCTGGTTGGCGAACTCGTGTGCCTGGGCCCGGAGCGTATCGGTGGCGGTCCGGGTGGCCCCAAGCTCCCGCTCCAGCGACGAAAGCTCCGTCCTGTCACGCAGGGTGGTGACGGAGCCGATGGCCCGGCCCCGGGACCGGATGGGAACCCGGTTCAGCACCACCAGCCGCTCCCCCACCAGGACCAGCTGGTCCGTTTCGGTCTGGTCCCGGGTGAGGACCACTTTTAGGGCTGGGTCCACGTGGAGGGAACCGAGTTTCCTTCCCACGCAGTCGGCCGGCAGGCCCAGCAACTCCCGGGCGCTGTCGTTGGCTACGGTGATGCGCTCATTCGGGTCCAGCGCCACCACGCCTTCCTTGAGGCCGTGCAGCATTGCTTCCCGGTTTTCCACAAGGCCCGTGATCTCGCTGGGTTCCATGCCCAGGGTCTGCCGCTTGACGCGGCGGGACAGCAGCAGCGAACCGGCAACACCCAGGACGCTGGCCACGCCCAGGTAGGTCAGCAGGTTGGGTACGGCGTCGCCCAGGCGTTCCAGCACGGTGGGATAGTTCCTGCTGATGGAGGCGATCCCGATCATCTTGCCCGAGTCGTTGAGCACGGGGACGTGCGCTGACAGGACGGCGGGGCCGGTCCCGGCCACCACCCCGGTCCAGGCCCGGCCTTCCATGACCCGGCTTTCCCCCAGCTCCAGCTGCCCGCCCAACAGCCCGGGGTCCGAGGTGGCCACCACCGTGAGGTCGATTTTCGCGAGCGCCACCTGGGCTGATCCGGAGACCGTGCGAACTGACTCGGCCACTGCCGTCAGTGCCGCACCGCCCCTTGGTTCCGCCTCGGGCAGGAGTTCCCGCACGGCCGGGCTGTTGCCCAGCGCCTCGGCCGCAGACAGAGCCCGGCGGCCCTCGATCCGTTCAAAGGTGGCGGCTGACTGGGCCAGGGAGATGGCCACCACGGCGACGAGCACGGCAAGGACAATCAGCAGCTGAAGCACCAGATACTGCCCCGCCAGGGACATTCCTCTTCGACGAGTCACTCTGGTTGGTCCTTATGGTGGGGTGCGGCAGCCGGCCGGTGCCGGGGTACCGGAACTATACCGCAGGCCCGCGGACCGGCGGGGCCAGGCCCCCGGCGGGACCCGACGCGTGGCCGGGACCATGAGGGGCCGGAAACGTGAACGCAATGAACTTAACTTTCTCTGCGTACATAAGAGTGACCCCGGTCACGGACGCCCCTAGCATCGAAACACCAGTCAGTCCTGCTGAACATATTTCTTGAGAAGAGGAACACCATGCGCCAAATCCGCGCATTGCGTATTGCCGCCGTCGCCGCCGGCATCGCCCTGATGGCTACCGGCTGCGGTGCCACAGGTAAGAGCTCCACCGGTTCGGAAAGCTCCGGCGCCGCTGCCGGCCCCATCACCGGACTGCAGATCATGGTCCCCAACACCCCCGGTGGCGGCTATGACACCACCGCCCGTGCCGCCGCGAAGGTTCTCGATGACGAGAAGATCTCCACCAACACCGAGGTCTTCAACCTCGCCGGCGCCGGCGGCACCGTGGGCCTGGCCCGCGTGGTCAACGAAAAGGGCAACGGCGACCTCACCATGCTCATGGGCCTTGGCGTGGTGGGCGCCAGCTACACCAACAAGTCCGAATCGAAGCTGACGGGCACCACCCCGCTGGCCCGCCTGATCGAAGAGCCTGGCGCCATCATGGTGAGCAAGGATTCGCCGTACAAAACCATCGATGACCTGGTGACGGCATGGAAGGCCGATCCGGGCTCCATCGCCGTGGGCGGCGGCTCCTCACCGGGCGGACCGGACCACCTGCTGCCCATGCAGCTGGCCGGCGCGGTGGGCATCGACGCCACCAAGGTCAACTTCGTCTCCTACGACGGCGGCGGCGACCTGCTCCCCGCGATCCTGGGCAACAAGCTCGGCTTCGCCGCTTCGGGTGCCGGCGAATACCTGCAGCAGATCCAGTCCGGTGAAATCCGGGTTCTCGCCACCAGCGGTGCCGAGCGGCTCGAAGGCGTGGATGCACCCACGCTGAAGGAATCCAAGATCGACCTGGTCTTCACCAACTGGCGCGGCATCGTGGCCCCTCCGGGCATCAACGACGCCGACAAGGCCGCACTGATCGCCGCACTCGAAAAGATGCACGCGAGCGCCAGCTGGAAGGAAGCCCTCAAGACCCACAGCTGGACCGACGCGTTCATCACGGGCGACGAGTTTGCGTCCTTCCTCACCGAACAGGACAAGCGGGTGGCTGACGTCCTGACGAAGCTCGGGTTGGCGTGAGTTCCTTGGCTACCAGCCTCAAAGGCCGCTCCGAGCTGGGGGTAGCCCTCCTGCTCGGGGCGGCCGGCGTTGTGGTTTTCCTCGACGCCAACGGATTGGTCACCCCGTATTCGAAGTCGGATCCGGTGGGTCCCAAGACCGTCCCGTTCATCGTGGCGGCCCTGCTGATCGTCTGCGCCGTGATGCTGGCCATCAACGTCCTCCGTGGCGGCAAGGGTGAAGCCGAAGGCGGCGAGGACGTTGACCTCAGCCACCCCGCCGACTGGAAGACCGTCCTGCCGCTGGCAGGGGCGTTTGTCCTGAACATCCTGCTCATCGACTGGGCCGGCTGGGTCATCTCCGGAACTGTCCTGTTCTGGGGCAGCGTCCTGGCCCTGGGCAGCCGCCACTACATCCGTGACGGGATCATCTCGGTGGCACTGTCGCTGCTGACCTTCTACGGCTTCTACCTCGGCCTCGGCATCGCCCTGCCCGCCGGACTCCTGGAAGGAATCCTCTGATGGACGTCTGGTCCTCACTGATGGACGGTTTTGCCACCGCCCTCACCCCGCTGAACTTCATGTACGCCGTGATCGGCGTCATCCTGGGTACCGCCGTCGGCGTCCTCCCGGGCCTGGGCCCGGCCATGACGGTGGCACTGCTGCTTCCCGTCACGTACGCCCTGGAACCCACCAGCGCCTTCATCATGTTCGCCGGCATCTATTACGGCGGCATGTACGGCGGGTCCACCACCTCCATCCTGCTGAACACACCCGGCGAATCGTCGTCGGTGGTGACAGCCATCGAAGGCAACAAGATGGCCAAGGCCGGACGGGCGGCGCAGGCGCTGGCGACGGCGGCCATCGGCTCGTTCGTCGCCGGCACCATCGGCACCGCCCTCCTGGCCGTCTGCGCACCGATTGTGGTCAAGTTCGCCGTCAGCCTGGGCGCGCCGAGCTACTTCGCGATCATGATCCTCGCCTTGCTTGCGGTCACCGCCGTCCTGGGTTCGTCCCGGCTCCGCGGCTTCGCCTCGCTGGGCCTGGGCCTGGCCATCGGCCTGGTGGGCATCGACTCCGTCACCGGCCAGCGCCGCCTGACCTTCGGCCAGCCCCTGCTGGCCGACGGACTGGACATCGTGGTGGTGGCCGTGGCCATCTTCGCGGTGGGCGAGGCACTCTGGGTCGCTGCGCACCTGCGCCGCACTCCCCTGCACGCCATTCCCGTGGGACAGCCCTGGATGGGCAAATCGGACTGGAAGCGGTCCTGGAAACCGTGGCTGCGCGGCACGGCGTTCGGGTTCCCGTTCGGTGCACTGCCGGCCGGCGGCGCCGAAATTCCCACCTTCCTGTCCTACGTGACGGAGAAGCGCCTCTCGAAGCACCCGGAGGAGTTCGGGAAGGGTGCCATCGAGGGCGTGGCAGGCCCGGAGGCCGCAAACAACGCGGCCGCCGCCGGAACCCTGACCCCCATGCTGGCCCTTGGCCTGCCCACCAACGCCACGGCAGCGGTGATGCTCGCGGCGTTCACCAGCTACGGCATCCAGCCCGGACCCCAGCTGTTCTCCAGCCAGGGACCCCTGGTGTGGGCACTGATCGCCAGCCTGTTCATTGGCAACTTCCTGCTCCTGATCATCAACCTGCCGCTGGCACCCCTGTGGGCCAAGCTGCTGCAGCTCCCCCGCCCCTACCTGTACGCGGGCATCCTCTTCTTCGCCACACTGGGCGCCTATTCGGTGAACCTGCAGGCCTTCGACCTGATGATCCTGCTGGTCCTGGGCGCCCTGGGCTTTATGATGCGGCGCTTCGGGCTTCCGGTCCTGCCCCTGATCCTTGGCGTCATCCTGGGCCCGCGCATCGAAGGCCAGCTGCGGAAGACCCTGCAGCTGAGCGCAGGCGACCCGGCAGGGCTGTGGAGCGAGCCGATCGCCGTCGTGGTGTACATCATTGTGGCGATCATCCTGGCCTGGCCGTTCGCGCTGAAACTGATCAAGCGCAACCGCCCCGGGAAGAAGCCACTGCTGCCCGCCAATTCCGGAGCAGCCGACTACAGCGACTGAAAAGCCGCAGGCTTCCCAGCCATCCATCAACCGTGTGCAGACCCAAGGAGCAAACATGACGATCGTTGTGGGATACGTCCCCACCCCGGAAGGTGAAGCGGCCCTGACCCAGGCCATCGCCGAAGCCCGGAAAACCGACACCACCCTGCTGGTCATCAACTCGTCAAAAGGTGACGCGCTGGTGGACAACCGGTACGCGCAGGATTCCGAAATCCAGAGCATCGAAGACCGGCTGGCGACCCAGGGCATCAAACACGTGATCAAGCAGCCGGTCCGTGGCCACGATGCTGCAGCTGAAGTCCTGGACGCCGCCGAGGAGCACAACGCGGAGCTGATTGTGATCGGCCTGCGCCGCCGCACCCCGGTGGGCAAGCTGATCATGGGCAGCGTCTCGCAGCGGATCCTGCTCGAGGCCGACTGCCCGGTGCTGGCCGTCAAAGCCGGCTAAAGAAACCCAGGACGCAACGAGCCCCGACCTGCCCTCCCTCGCGGACCGGCGGTCGGGGCTCTTTGTTATGACAGCGCCTGACGCGATTTCATCCAGACCCTTGATTAACCTGGGTGGGAGCGGCTGACAAAACTGTCACACCGTAGGCCGTTCGCACAGTGATCCGCCAAGGGAAGGACTTATGGAATGCGTAAATCCAAGCTGGGAATCGCCGCTGCCGCCGTCGCAGGGGCCGTGGGCATAACGTTGTTTGCGACGCCGTCGATGGCTTTCGCCAGCGGCGGGGCATCGGTGGGTGGATCGTCAGCCTACTGGAATTCGGCCACAAATACGGTCTCAAGCACCGATACCCGGAAGGACGGCATTTCGTCCGTGGCGCAGCTTCAATACACCCTTAACGGGCGCACCTACACGGCGACCCTGACCAACAGCAATGGAACCGGAACCACCTCTGCTGCCCAGAACAGCGGCATCGGCGGAACTGTCTACCTGCGTGCCTGCCTCAACAACCGCAGCGCAAATACGGGAATCTACGGATGCTCCGGCTGGGTGGCCCTGGCAGCCTGATATTTTCGGCAGGAGCCCCGTCGGAGGTGCACCAGCACGGCGCACCCCCGGCGCGTTTTGTTATGTTCCGGCGCGGAACAGTTCCTGGCGTTGGCGTCCCAGGCCTTCCACTTCGACTTCAACCACGTCGCCCGGCTGGAGGTAGGGAAAGCGGCCGCTGAGCGCCACGCCTTCCGGGGTTCCGGTGAGGATGACGTCCCCGGGTTCCAGCCGCATGTACTGGCTGCAGTGGTGCACCAGCGTTGCGGCGTCAAAGATCAGTTCCGCCGTTGACGAGTCCTGGCGGGGTTCCCCGTTCACCCAGCTGCGCAGCTGCAGGGTGCCGCCGTCCGTATCAGCCGCCGGGACCAGCCAGGGGCCCAGGGGGGTGCTGCCGGGAAGCGATTTGCCCTTGGTCCACTGGCCGGCCTCGCCGGGCAGTTGGTACTCACGCTCCGACAGGTCGTTGGCGGTGACGTAGCCGGCGATGCAGGCGGCAGCTTCCGCCGTGCCGGCCAGGTAGCTGGCCTCCCTGCCGATCACAATGCCCAGTTCCACCTCCCAATCGAATTTTCCGGAGCGGGGCGGGACTGGCGTTGGATCGAACGGGCCTGCGACAGTGTTGCTGGGCTTGAGGAAGACCACCGGGATCTCCGGCGGAGCGGACCCGGACTCTGCGGCATGGGCGGCATAGTTCATTCCGATTCCCACCACTGATCCGGGCCGGGCCACGGGGGCGCCGACGCGCAGCGTTTCCGCGCCGTCGAGGACGGGCAGGGTACCGGCCGCCACGGCTGCCCGGACCTGCTCCATCCCGCCGCCGGCCAGGAAGGCACCGTCCACGTCTGCAGTCAGCGGCAACAGGCTGAAGTACTGTGGCGGGGCGTCCCCATCGGTCACCATCACGGCGGGCTGTTCGCTGCCGATCTTGCCCAGGCGCATGATTTTCATCGGGATTCTCCTTCGGTCCGGTGGCTCAGCGGGATGCTTCCATGGTTGCTTATGGCACCATCCGGCCGCCAACGAAGCAGATTGTGACCAGCCCCTCATCACCGGCTGACCTGCGGCGGCAAGGCTTTCCGGCGGGAAATTTACCTGTCTGGTAGGCAGTCATCTGACATATTTACTGTCCGGACGGTAGAATGGGAGCTGCCCTGAGGCACGAAACACAGAAAGTTCACTCATGACTGCAGCCACCCTCGAACGACTTCCCGCCACCACCGGCCCCGCCGGAACGGGGCCGGTCACGTCCATCGACCTGGAATTCTCCCGCGCCCTCGACGTCCACGCCGGACTGGAAGAGGCCGTCGCCGGGCTGATCGAAGGGCCAGCGCAGGAGGCCGGCTGCGGCATCCTGGTGACCCGCCTGCACCCGGGCCGCTACACCGTGGCACTGGACGAGTCGGTGCCCTTCGGCGAAACCTACGAGGCCATCGCCGCGTAAGCTGCCAGCTGCCGCTTGACTGCCGTGGCTTCCGCGCCACAAAAAATCCCCGCCCTGCCGATGCAGTGCGGGGATTTCCGGTTCCCGGAAGAACAGGCTGGGGATGGTTGTCAGGTCCGCCGGACCTGGACACCGTCCGATTTCAGGAAGAGTGGCTTCTCAGCCGGGCCCGCCGCGACGAGCCAGAGGACGTTTCCGCTTTGGGAAACCTCTTCCACATCCCCGGCAGCCACCAGTTGAGCGTGTTTGATGATTTCTACGTGATCCCCAACCCGGAGGTTCTTCCAGTTGGAAATTTCGGCGGAATGGGCGCCGCGCCTTGATAGGACTGCCCCGCGTGCTTTCATGTGAACTTCTACCCCTTTGTATACGTTCTGCGCCACAGCTTCGTTGATGTGACTTTCACTACACCTTCAGTTCTACTACACTCGGCGCCGCCACCGCGCCACGACGGGCGGATATTCCGCCTGTCGGACGCTTCGGCCGGGAACACGAAAGATTCTTCGGCGCTACGCCAGCGCGCCGACGGCGGATTCGGCAGCCCGCAGCACTTCGCTGCCGGCCACCAGCCGGTCCGCTGCTTCCAGTTCCGGTGAGAGGAAACGGTCCGATCCCGGCCCCTCCACAACGGCACGCAGCACGGCCAGCACCGCTGTCCCGGCGGGCCCCGGGGTCAGGACACCGCCGGAGAGCTGGGTGCGGATGTCCAGGGCCCGGGCGGAGGTCACCAGTTCGATGGCGAGGACCCGCCGCAGGTTCTCCACCGCTTTGCGGAGCTTGCGGGCCGCGTGCCAGCCCATGGACACGTGGTCTTCCTGCATCGCAGAGCTGGGGATGGAATCCACGGACGCCGGGACGGCCAGCCGCTTGTTCTCGGACACCAGCCCGGCCTGCGTGTACTGGGCAATCATCAGGCCGGAGTCCACGCCGGGATCGGCGGCCAGAAACGCGGGAAGCCCGTGGGACCGGGCCGGATCCAGCATCCTGTCCGTGCGCCGCTCAGCCATGGAGCCCAGGTCCGCGACGGCGATGGCCAGGTAATCCAGGACGTACGCCACCGGAGCGCCGTGGAAGTTTCCGTTGGAGCTGACCTCGCCGTCCGGCAGGACCACGGGGTTGTCGATCGCGGCGGCCAGCTCACGGGACGCCACCAGTTCGGCGTGCGTCACAGTGTCCCGGACGGCCCCTGCCACCTGCGGCGCGCAACGCAGCGAGTAGGCGTCCTGGACCCGGGTATCCCCCACGCGGTGGGAGGCGACGATCGGCGAACCGGACAGGAGCCGCAGCATGTTTCCCGCACTGTCGGCCTGCCCCGGATGCGGACGCAACGCGCCGTGGAGTTCGGGACGGAACACCTGGTCGGTTCCCAGCAGCGCCTCGACGCTGAGCGCGGCGGTGATGTCCGCCGTCGTCAGCAGGTGCCGGATGTCCGCGATGGCCATCAGCAGCATGCCCAGCATTCCCTCGGTGCCGTTGACCAGCGCCAGCCCCTCCTTTTCGGCGAGGACCACCGGCTCGATGCCGTGGGCTGCCAACAGCGCCGCAACCGGTTCCTCGCCGCGCCCGCCGTAACGGACGCCGTCGGGCCCTTCCGCTTCGCCTTCACCCATCAGCACCAGGGCGCAGTGCGACAGCGGGGCGAGGTCGCCCGAGCAGCCCAGCGAGCCGAATTCGCGGACCACCGGCGTGATGCCGGCGTTCAGGACCGCCACCATTGCCTGCAGCACCAGGGGCCTGACGCCGGTGCGGCCTGAGGCAAGCGTCTTGGCGCGGAGGAACATGATGCCCCGGACCACTTCGCGTTCGACGGCGGGGCCCATCCCGGCGGCGTGCGAGCGGATGAGGCTTTTCTGCAGCTGCGTGCGCAGTTCGTTCGGGATGTGCCGATTGGCCAGGGCCCCGAAACCGGTGGAAATGCCGTACGCGGGGACGTCGCTGGCTGCCAGGCTGTCGATGTGCGCGCGGACCCGGGCAACCTCGTCCAGGGCGTCCTGGGCGATGGTCACTTGGGCGCCGTGGCGCGCGACGGCGACAACCTCCTCGGGCGTGACGCCGCTGGAGCCGAGGGTGACGGTGCGGGGTGAGTGGGTGGTGACGGTCATGGTTCCTACTTCGGTGGTTCCTCCCAACTGACTCGCAGTTGTTGTCGTTTTGGGGGCTCAAAACGACAACAAGTGCGAGCCAGTTGGGGTGGGGCGGGCGTTGGGGTGGCTTAGCGGGTTTCGTTCATGGGGATGCGGACGCCGCGTTCGCCTGCGACTTCCAACGCCCGGCCGTAACCGGCGTCGGCGTGGCGGATCACTCCCATCCCGGGATCGTTGGTCAGGAGCCGCTCGAGTTTCTGCGCAGCAAGATCCGTGCCGTCCGCGACGGACACCTGGCCGGCATGGATGGACCTGCCGATGCCCACTCCCCCGCCGTGGTGCAGCGAAACCCAGGTGGCGCCGGAGGCGGTGTTGAGCAGGGCGTTGAGCATGGGCCAGTCGGCGATCGCGTCTGAGCCGTCTGCCATGGCTTCGGTCTCGCGGTAGGGGGAAGCCACCGAACCGGAGTCCAGGTGGTCGCGGCCGATCACGATGGGCGCCTTGACCTTTCCATCCCTGACCAACTGGTTGAACAGCAGCCCGGCCTTGGCGCGGTCGCCGTAACCCAGCCAGCAAATACGGGCGGGCAGGCCTTCGAATTCGACGCGCTCCTGCGCGGCATCGAGCCAGCGGTGCAAATGCTTGTTGTCCGGGAAGAGTTCCTTGATGGCCCGGTCCGTGACGGCAATATCCTCCGGATCGCCGGAAAGGGCCACCCAGCGGAACGGGCCGAGGCCCTCGCAGAACAGCGGCCGGATGTAAGCGGGCACAAATCCGGGGAACTCGAAGGCGCGGGTGCAGCCGCCCTTGCGGGCTTCGTCGCGGATGGAGTTTCCGTAGTCGAAGACTTCGGCGCCGGCATCCTGGAAGTCCACCATGGCCTGGACGTGGCGGGCCATGGACGCCTGGGACTTCTTGGTGAACCCGTCCGGATCCGCCTCGGCTTCGCGGTGCCACTCTTCGACGGAAACGCCTTCGGGCAGGTAGCTCAGCGGATCATGGGCGGAGGTCTGGTCGGTGACGATGTCCACTGTCAGTTCGCCGGCGTTGTGGCGGCGCAGGATCTCCGGGAAAACTTCGGCGGCGTTGCCCACGTAGCCCACAGACCAGCCGCGGCGCTCCGCTTTCGCTTTCTGCACCTTGGCGATGGCGGCGTCGAGATCCGTTTCCACCTCGTCCAGGTAGCGCTTCCCGGCGCGTCGGCGGAGGCGGGATTCGTCGACGTCGACAATCAGGCAGGCGCCGTCGTTCAGGGTGACGGCGAGCGGCTGGGCGCCGCCCATGCCGCCGCAGCCGCCGGTCAGGGTCAGGGTGCCGGCGAGCGTGCCGTTCTCGTCACCGGTGAGCTTGCGGGCGATCGCCGCGAAGGTTTCGAAGGTGCCCTGCAGGATGCCCTGGGTGCCTATGTAAATCCAGGACCCGGCCGTCATCTGGCCGTACATCATCAGGCCCTCGGCCTCGAGCCGGCGGAACTCGGGCCAGTTGGCCCAGTCGCCCACCAGATTGGAGTTGGCCAGCAGCACACGTGGTGCCCATTCGTTGGTGCGGAAGACACCCACGGGCTTGCCGGACTGGACCAGCAGGGTTTCATCCGCTTCCATGGTTTCCAGGGTGCGGGTGATCGCGTCGAACGCGGCCCAGGAGCGGACTGCCCGGCCGGTCCCGCCGTACACCACCAAGTCATCGGGGCGCTCGGCAACCTCGGGGTCCAGGTTGTTCATCAGCATGCGCAGCGGCGCTTCGGTCTGCCAGGATTTGGCAGTGAGCGTGGTGCCCCGGGCGGCTTTGACCGGGCGGGCACCGGTGGTGAAATCGGCGGGTGCCATGGTGGCTCCTTTTTGTCTGCATAGCGGATTGTCCTGTATCCACTAAAGCCCCTGGCTCGGCCCGGCGACAGGACTTTTGCAGGGGTCCTGTCCGGCATTCCAGACAACCCCGCCCCGCCCCCAAACCAGGTAGCAGTTGTTGTCGTTTAGAGCCCCCAAAACGACAACAACTGCGAGTCAGTTGGGAAGGGGGCACGCAGGCGGCCGCCCACCGCAGGCAGGGCGGGGTCAGGCCGCCGGCCGGCCGTGGATGCGGACCGAGAGGTCGTCCGCGGCCTTCTGCACCCGCGCAGCGAGAACGGGCCAGTCAGCCGACGGCAGCTTGTCCTCGAGGAAAGTGACCGCAACCGCGGCGGTGGGCCAGCCCAGGTGGTCCGTGACGGCGGCGGCGATGGACCCGAACCCAGGCGTTACTTCGCCGTGTTCGGTGGCGTAGCCGCGCTGCCTGACCTGGTCCAGGTGCGAGGACAACGCCGAGTACTTCATGATGGCGCCGGGCACCTCATGCCGGGCAGAGAAGGCAGCAGCATTCGGGTACAGGGCCCTGACCTGGGATTTCGGCAGCGCAGCCAGGATGGCCCGGCCGCTGGCGGTGAGGTGGCTGGGGAGCCTGACACCCACGTCGGTCACCAGCGACGGCCGGTTTTTGGCACGCTCCTCCACGATGTACAGCACGTCCCGGCCGTGCAGCACGGCCAGGTGCGCACTCTCGCCCAGCACATCCACCAGCGCGGCCAGCAGGGGCCTGCCCAGCCGGGATAACGGCTCCTGCCTCGAGTACGCGGAGCTCAGTTCGAAGGCGCTGATGCCTAGCCCGTACCGCTGTTCCTCGTGCAGGTGGAGCACAAAGCCGTTCGCCTCCATCACGCCCAGCAGATGGTAGACACTGGAGCGCGGCAACCCCAGCGAGGACGCGATCTGCGACGCCGCCATGGGCCCGCGCCGGGACGCCAGCAGCTTCAGGATCCGCAACGTGTTTTCGGCGGCGGGCACTTTGGACGGAACCCTGCCATCCGCCGCGGGGGCAGGGCTGGTGCTGGGTGCTGCAGTCATGGGCGAAATCGATCCTTTGGTTGCGCGTGTCCGGTATCCCGTACCCAAGCATGGCCCCGTACCGGCCGCTGCGGCACGCCGCCGGGACAAGCCGGTGTCTGGAATACCGGATGAATCGGCGAACGACGGCGGCACGGAAGTACCGCCGTCGGGTCACCCTAGCCGTGGACCGGTTCCTCCACCAGGGCGGTGGCGATGCTGGCGGCGTCATCGAGGGCAGCGAGGAACCGCTCGGCATCGAGCGCGGCGGCGCAGCCGGTGCCGGCGGCGGTGATCGCCTGCCGGTACCGGTGGTCCACGGCGTCGCCGCAGGCGAACACGCCGGAAAGGTTGGTGACGGTGGTGGGGGCGTCCACCCGGATGTAGCCGTCTTCATCGAGGTCCACCTGGCCGGCCACAAGCTCGGTGCGCGGCAGGTGACCGATGGCCACAAAAATGCCGGTGGCGGACTGTTCCCTGGTTTCGCCGGTCCGGGTGTCCTGCAGCGTCACGCCGGTGACCTTACCGTCGCCGTGGATGGCGGTGATGGCCGAGTGCCAGGCGAAGCTGATCTTGGGGTTGTCCTTGGCCCGCTGCGCCATGATGCGGGAGGCCCGCAGCTCACCCTTGCGGACCACCACCGTCACGGTCCTGGCGAACCGGGTCAGGAACGTGGCTTCTTCCATGGCCGAGTCGCCGCCACCCACCACCACGATGTCCTGTTCCCGGAAGAAGAACCCGTCGCAGGTGGCACACCAGGAGACGCCGTGTCCGCTGAGCTTCTTCTCCTCGGGCAGGCCCAGCTCCTTGTATGCGGAGCCGGTGGCCAGGATAACGGCGGGCGCCTGGTGGGTTTCCCCGGCGCCGGTGACCACTGTCTTCAGCCGGCCGGCCAGGCTGACTTCCGTGACGTCGTCGAACACTACCGTGGCGCCGAACTTCTGCGCCTGTTCCTGCAGTCCATCCATCAGTTCCGGGCCCTGGATGCCACCCGGGAAGCCAGGGAAGTTTTCCACCTCAGTGGTGTTCATGAGGGCGCCGCCCGCGGTGACGGAACCGGCCAGCACCAGCGGCGCGAGGCCGGCGCGGGCCGCGTAAATCGCCGCCGTGTAGCCGGCCGGGCCGGAGCCGATGATGATGAGCTGCCGGGGCTGGCGGTCCTGGCTGCTGGGGGTATCCACGCTCATGTTCGGTTCCTTCGGATTGACGGTGGGCGGCGGAGCGCAGGTTGCCGTAGGCGGGCTGCGCGCGGGGCAGGCTGCACCGCTTGATGCCTACCAGTGCACCAAGACCGGCCCCAGGGATCAAGTCCCGGACCCCCGGCAACGGAAAATGCCCGGCGCCCCAAGGGGAACCGGGCATCCTCCGCGCTGCGGCAGAAGCGGTCAGTTGCTGGCAGCGGCCGTCCGGAGTGCCTCCGAAAGGGAGGTGGTGGGGCGGCCGATGAGGCGGGCAAGATCGCCGGAGCTGACCAGGAGGTCTCCCCTGGCGATGCCCAGGTCCGAGTCCGCCAGGATGTCGGCGAAGGGGGCGGGGACGCCGACGCCCACCAGGATTCCTGCGTAGTCCTCGGCGGGAAGATCGGTGTAGGTGATCTCCTGGCCGGTGGCTGCAGTGATTTCCGCGGCCAGGTCAGCCATGGAGAAGGCGTGGTCGCCGCCCAGTTCGTAGACCTTGCCTGCCTGGTCGCCGGCCACCAGGACGGCCGCCGCGGCGTGGGCGTAATCCGCCCGCGCGGCTCCGCTGACCTTGCCGTCACCCGCACTGCCGGCCAGGGCGCCCTGGGCCAGGGTGCCGGGAAGCTGTTCGGTGTAGTTTTCCAGGTACCAGCCGTTGCGCAGCAGGACAAACGGGACGCCGGATTCGCGGAGCAGGGTTTCGGTGGCCTGGTGCTCGCCGGCCAGTTTCATGCCGGTGGTGTCCGCGTTGGCAATGCTGGTGTAGGCCAGCAGTTCCACGCCCGCTGCCTTGGCGGCCTCAATGACGGTTCGGTGCTGTGCCACACGCTGGCCCACTTCGCTGCCGGAGATGAGCAGGACACGGCTGGCTCCTTCGAGGGCAGCAGCCACCGAGGCCGCGTCCGCGTAATCCATGGCCCGGACCCGGACGCCCCGGGCGGCGAAATCGGCCAGCTTGCCGGTGTCCCGTCCGGTGGCTACGATCCCTGCAGCGGGGACCCCGCGCTCAAGCAATGCGGCGATGACGTGGCGGCCCAGCTGTCCGGTGGCTCCGGTAACAACAATGCTCATGATGAATCCTTTCGGGAATTATTACGGTGTCGCAGGGCATAACCTGCAGCGGACCGGATTACTTCCGGAAAGAGAGTACGCACTTTGAGGTAAGGTACTGACCTCAAAGTAAGCTGGGGTCATGGAAGCATCAACATTGCCGGCTCCGCTGCCCGCCAGCTTCACCTATGGCGTGTTCCCGGCCGCTTGTCCCAGCCGCACCCTGCTGGACCACGTGACCAGCAAATGGGGTGTCCTGATCCTGGTGTCGCTGTCCGAGGGAGAACAGCGGTGGAGTGAACTGCGCCGGCGGGCGGAGGGGATTAGCGAAAAAATGCTGGCCCAGACGCTCAAAACCCTGGAACGCGACGGACTGGTGCGGCGCACCGCCCAGCCCATCATTCCCCCGCGCGTGGACTACAGCCTCACGGACCGCGGCTATGAACTGAGCGGGCACCTGATCCCGCTGGTTGGCTGGGCGTTCACCAACGCCGAGGAAATCATCAACGGCGGCGCACCGGCGGGGGCGGATGCCGTTGCCAGCGCCGGGGCGCAGTCCAAGTAGTGCCGCCCCCAGCCTGGTCCGGTCCTCAGCGGGCGGACCAGCCGCCGTCCATGGTGTAGCTGGCCCCGGTGACCATGCCAGCGTGGTCGGAGGCCAGCCAGGCCGCCAGGGACGCCACTTCAGCAGGCTCCACCAGCCGCTTCACGGCGGACTCGGTGAGCATCACCTTGGCCAGCACCTCGGATTCGGGGATGCCGTGCAGGTGGGCCTGGTCCGCCAGTTGTTTCTCCACCAGGGGCGTGCGCACGTAACCGGGGTTGATGCAGTTGGACGTGACGCCCCGTTCGCCGCCCTCCAGTGCCGTCACCTTGCTCAGGCCTTCCAGCCCGTGCTTCGCGGAGACATAGGCGCTCTTGAACGGCGAGGCCCGCAGTCCGTGCACCGAGGACAGGTTGATGATGCGGCCGAAACCGTTGGCGTACATGTGCGGGAGCGCGGCCCGGATCAGCAGGAACGGCGCCTCCAGCATCAGCGCGAGAATCCGCCGGAACTCCAGCGGGTCAAACTCCTCGATGGGGCTGACCCGCTGGATTCCTGCATTGTTGACCAGGATGTCGCAGTCCAGGCTGAGCGTGGCGAGGGCGTCGACGTCGAGCAGGTCCACGGCCCAGGAGGTGCCGCCCACCTCATCGGCGAGCGCGGCAGCCCCGGCGGCGTCGACATCGGCCACCACCACCTTGGCGCCCCGGGCGGCGAGTTCCCGCACGCAGGCGGCGCCGATGCCGCTGGCACCGCCGGTGACCAGCGCCTTGCGTCCGTTCAAAGTGCTTTCCATACCCATCCCGGCTCCGAACCTGGCCTTGTCCTTCGGCTGTACCACCGGCTCCGGCACCTCAGCGGGTCCGGGCCGGAACGAGTCCTTCGCGGGCGGCGTCGGCCTTGTCCACGTCCTCCAGGGCGATGCCCTTGGTTTCCTTCAGGCTGAGCACTGCCACGGCGGTAATGGCGCAGGCCACCACCAGGTACAGGGCGGTGGGAAGCCAGGAACCGGTGTCCTTGAGCCACTGGGTTGCCAGTAGCGGGGCCAGCGAACCGGCGAAGATGGACGTGACCTGGGAGCCCAGCGAGACGCCGGAGTACCGCATCCGGGTGGGGAACAGCTCAGCCATGATGGCGGGCTGTCCGGCGTACATAAACGCGTGCAGGACCAGGCCGATGGTTACCGCGGCCACAATCACCACGGCGTTGCGGGTGTCGAACATGGGGAAGGCGAAGAACGGCCAGGTGGCGCCGGCGATGGCACCAAACAGGTAAACGGGCTTGCGGCCTACATTGTCCACCAGGCGGCCCACCTGGGGGATCACCAGGAAGTGGATCACGTGGGCGATCAGCAGGGCGAGCAGCAGCGAGGAGGTGTCGTACTTGTGCACAGTCTTGAGGTAGACGATCGCGAAGCTCACCACCAGGTAGTACATGATGTTTTCCGCGAACCGGAGGCCCATGGCCTGCAGGATGCCCTTGGGGTATTTGCGGACCACCTCGAAGACGCCGTAGCTGACGGCCTGCTCCTTCTCCACAAGCGCCTTGGCTTCGAGGAAGATCGGTGCCTCGGTCACGTGGGTGCGGATGTAATAGCCCACAAACACGATCACGGCGGAGAGCCAGAACGCCACCCGCCAGCCCCAGCCGAGGAAGGCCTCCGGACTGAGGGTGGAGGACATCACAAACAGCACCAGGGTGGCCAGCAGGTTGCCCACGGGGACGGCCGCCTGCGGCCAGCTGGACCAGAAACCGCGCGACTTGTTGGGGCTGTGTTCAGCCACCAGCAGGACGGCGCCGCCCCATTCGCCGCCGAGCGCGAAGCCCTGGATGAAGCGCAGGGCCACCAGCAGGGCGGGTGCCATGTAACCGATCTCGGCGAAGCCCGGCAGGCAGCCCATCAGGAACGTGGCCACGCCAACAATTACAATGGTCAGCTGCAGCGTGGGTTTGCGGCCCAGCTTGTCGCCGATCTGGCCAAACACAATGCCGCCCAGGGGCCGGGCAACGAAGCCCACCGCATAGGTGATGAACGCCTGGATGATCCCGTCCAGCTCGTTGCCGGTGGCGGGGAAGAAGTACTTCCCGAACACCAGGGTGGCGGCGGTGGCGTAGAGGAAAAACTCGTACCACTCCACCACCGTCCCCACCATCGAGGCGGCGACGATCTTCTTAAGTCCGGACCCCTTGCCTGCGGGTCCTGCGGCGTTGTCCGCCGGGCGTTGTCCTACGCTCATGGGTTTCTCCTTGGTGTCCACGGTGACACGTGCTGTGATGGCCAGCACAAATGGCTTCCTTGAGTATTGCTGCACAAACTTGCACGGACAATGCCCAATCCGGCACCTGCTGTGTGCACAATTGCAGATATGAAGGCGAACCCGGATGACCTGCTGGTGCTGCTTGCGGTGTCCCGCTCAGCGAAATTCACGACGGCGGCACAGGCGTTGGGGTTGAACCACACCACAGTCTCGCGCAGGATCGCCGCACTGGAGAAGTCCCTGGGCGGCCGGGTCCTGGCCCGGGCATCGGGCGGCTGGGAGCTGACCGAGCTGGGCGCGAAGGCTGTCCGCGCGGCCGAGCAGGTGGAGGCTGTACTGGGCACGCTGGGAGCCGACGGCGCGGCACCGGACCCGGTTGCCGGCGTCGTCCGGATGACCGCGACGGATGGCTTCAGCGCCTACATCGCCGCGCCGGCAGTAGCCGGGCTGCGGCGGGATCATCCGGGGCTCAGCGTGGAGGTGGTGACCATGACCCGGCGGGCGCTGCAGCAGCGTTCCGGGCTGGACATCGAGGTGGTGGTGGGCGAGCCGCAGGTGCACCGGGCCGAGGCCATCCGGCTGGGCGACTACATGCTGGGGATGTATGCGTCCAGGACGTACCTGGCCGAGCATGGCACCCCGGACAGCGTGGCCGGGCTCAGCGGTCACCCGCTGGTGTACTTCGTGGATTCAATGCTGCAGGTGGACAGCCTGGACGCGCCCCGCCGGCTGGTGCCGGACATGCGCGACGGGCTGACGTCCACCAACGTGTTTGTCCACGTCGAAGCGACGCGCGCCGGGGCCGGGATCGGTTTCCTGCCGTGCTTTATGGGCGACCTGCACAATGACCTGGTCCGGCTGCTGCCCGATGAGATCGGCGAGCTGCTCCCCTACTGGATGGTGCTCCGGCCGGACTCCATGCGGCGCCCCGCCGTGGCCGCCGTGGTGCAGGCGCTGCGGGGCCGGATGGCGGAGCACCGGGAGAAGCTGCTGGGCCGCTGAAACGGTAACTACGTGGGCCCACGCCCGCCGGGTTCCCTGGCCGAGCTTGCGAGGTCAGGGTGCGGGTGGTGTGGGCCCACGCCCGCCGGGTTCCCTGGCCGAGCTTGCGAGGTCAGGGTGCGGGTGGGGAGGATCGGAGCGGACGGGGGCGCCGGCGGCAAAGGCCCGCACCTGGGCGTCGTCCCACAGGTGTGCCGGCACTGCACCGCCGAGCAGCCGCCGGACCAGCCGCGGGTCGTCGGCGAAAGGGGTATCGCTGCCGGCCATCACCATGTTGCCGTAGCGGCGGCCCTTGAGCATGGCGGGATCGGCGATGATCGCGGTATAGGCAAAGGTGGCCGCGATGGTGGCGGCGTCCTCCCGGGCGTTCTTCAGGTCCGGGGCGTCGCCTGAATTCACCACGTACATCCCGCCGGGCGCCAGCACGCGGGCAGCGTGCCGGTTGAATTCGGCGGTGGTCAGCGGCCGCGGGGTCAGGGCCCCGGCGAAGACGTCCCTGATGATGAAGTCACGGGTGTCGGCGGCGAGCGTTTCGGTGACCTCGCGGGCCTCCCCAACCCGCAGCCGCAGCAGGGGCGCCTTGGGCAGGTCGAACCAGCCGCGCACGTATTCGGCCAGTTTCCCGTCCAGCTCCACCACCACCTGGCGGGCATCCGGGTAGGCCGCGGCAAAGTACCGGGCCATGGAGCAGGCGCCGCCGCCCAGGTGCAGGCCCCGGATCCGGCCCGGCTGGCCTGCCCCGGAAGAAGCGTCCGACGGCGGCCAGCGGGACTCGATGAGCGCGGCCATCCAGCGCATGTATTCGAAGTCCAGGAACAGCGGGTCGGCCAGGTCGATGTGCGAGCTCATGACCCCGTTGATCTTCAGGAGCCAGCCGGTGGAGTTGTCCTGGTCGGCGATGAGTTCGCAGTCCCCGGTGTCGACGTAGTACACGCCTTCCACCGGACCATCGGGCCGCGTGCCCTTGGGGATCTCCACCACACCTGCTGCCGGCCTGCTGCCCCGGCCGGCCGCCCGTCCGCGTTTCGCCATTACCCGCGCCGCACTTCATTCATGCTTCAACCCTAGTGTGCAGTTCACGGCCGGAAAGTTGGCGGCCTGCGGGCCGCCGGCAGGTACGGCAAACGCGACGTGCCCGGGACCGCATTCGCCTGCATCTGTTGTCCGGCCCGCCGTCACCGGTTGGTTGCCGCGCCCTCCCCATCCCGGATCCGGTTGACAACGGTAGTGGTGGACCGCTCCGCGACGTAGTCCAGGATGGCCACCCGGCCGCCGTACTCCTCCACGGCGGGTGTTTCCGCCAGCATCTCAGGGGTGTAGTCGCCGCCCTTGGCGTACACCTCAGGCCGCAGGTGCCGGATCAGCGGCGCCGCCGTGGGGGTGTCGAAGACCGTCACGTAATCCACGCAGCTCAGGGCGGCCACCACCGCGGCCCTGTCCGCAACGTTGTTGATGGGCCGGTCGGGGCCTTTGAGCCGGCGCACGGAGTCGTCGCTGTTGAGCGCCACCACCAGCACGTCACCGAGCTGCCTGGCCTGGGACAGGTAACGGGTGTGGCCGCTGTGCAGGACGTCGAAGCAGCCGTTGGTCAGCACAATCCGCTGCCCCTCAGCCCGGTGCAGCTCCATCTGGCGGAGCAGTTCGTCAGCGCCCAGCGCCGTGTCGGCAAACGCCCGCAGGTACCGGCTGAGCTGCCCCGTACTGCAGACGGAGGTGCCCGGCTGATGGACCACCACGTCCGCCGCCGCCTGGGCAAGGTCCAGGCCGGCTGCCAGCGGCAGGCCACCGGCGATCGCCAGCGTCAGCGCCGCCACAAACGTATCCCCCGCCCCTGAAGCCTGCTTTTCGGCGGCGGGCCGTGCCCAGGTCCGGTGAGCCATGCCGCCCGGCCCCAGCAGGACAGTCCCGTCGCGGTCCAGCGTGACCACCACGGCCCGGGATCCGGTGGCAGCCAGCAGCGCCGGCGCCGCCGCCGCCACCGCGTCCACCCGCTCCGGCCCTTCGGGCAGCCGGCAGCCCAGCAATCGGGCCGCTTCCTGGGCGTTGGGCGTCACCAGGTCCGGCCCAAGCTGCGCCCAGGGACGGGGATCGTGGGAATCCACCACCACCAGCGGGCGCCCCGGGCCGCCAGCGGCTGGCCCCGGGCCGGTTCCGCCCAAGACAGCCAGCAGCGCAGCCCGCACGGGTTCCGCAAGCACTCCGGTCCCGTAATCACAGACCAGCACGGCGCTGCGGCGGCCGACGGCGTCCCGCACCGAAGCGGCCAGCGCGGCCAGTGCATCGGGCGGCACGGCCGTGGCTGAGTCATCCATCCGCAACAGCACCTGGCCGCCGCTGCTGATCCGGATTTTGGTGGTGGTGACCATGTCCGGGTGCGACTGCAGGTACCGGACGTCGATTCCTGCGGCCACCAGTTTGTCCCGTAGCTCCACCCCCGCGGCGTCCGTGCCGATGATGCCGGCAACGGCCACCCTGGCGCCGAGCGCCGCCAGGTTCATGGCGGTGTTGGCCGCGCCGCCCGGGGCAGCCCCGCGGGAGTTGATGTCCACCACGGGCGCAGGAGCCTCGCGGCACATCCGCTCGATGCTGCCGGTCCACCAGCCGTCCAGCATCACGTCGCCAATCACCAGCACGGCCGGCTGTTCCGCGGCCAGCCGGCCAGGCAGCCAGTCGGCAAGGGCCTGCTGGTTGGCGAGGTCCACCTGCCCCGGCTCCGCATCCTTCGCCGCGGGATTCATACCTTTTCCTCAGCGTTTCCGCTGGGTGCCGGCGGCGCAGCGATGTGGACCACTTTGACCTGGCTGAACTCGTCCAGCAGCTCCGGCCCGTAGCCAAACCCGTGCCCGCTCCCGCCCCGGGGCTGCGCCGCGCCACCGGGTGCCCCGCCAAACACCGCGTTGATCTTCACCGTTCCCACCGGCAGGTCCGCCACGGCCTGCTGGATGTGCGCCACCGAGTTGGTCAGGACTGTGGCTGCGAGGCCAAACCGGCCGCTGCACGCGAGGCGGAGGCCGTCGTCGAACGTGTCCACCACCTGCACCGGCGCTACGGGGCCAAACGTCTCCTCCGCCATCACGGCCATGGCCTCCGTGCAGCCGAGCAGCACCGTGGCCGGGTAAAACGACCCGGGACCGGCGGGCACGGCGCCGCCTTCCGCCGCCCGGGCACCGTGGTCCAGGGCGTCGGCGACCTGGGCATGGACAGCCTCCCGCAACCGCCGGTCCACCAGGGGCGCCACCGAACCGTTGGCGTTCCGCAGGGCAGCCTCCGCTTCGAGCGCGGCGCAGAACCTTTCAGCAATGTCAGCGTGGACGTAGATCCGTTCCACGGCCGTGCAGATCTGGCCGCTGTTGCTGAAAGCGCCGACGGCGGCCTGCCCGGCGGCCCAGGCCGGGTCCACGTCGCGATCCACCAGCAGCGGATCGTTGCCGCCGTTCTCTCGGATCACGTGGGCGCCGGCGCGGGCCCCGGCCACGGCGATGCCGGCGCCCGCCGCGCTGGAACCGACGTGGGCCAGCACATCCACCCCGGACCCTGTGAGGAGCCGCCCCACCCCGGCGCCACCGGAAATTGTGGCTAGCACTCCGGCCGGGAAGGCCGGTGCCAGCACTTCACCGAGGGCCTCCCCCAGCCGGGGGCAGCGTTCGCTGGGCTTGTGGATGACGGTGTTGCCGGACATCAGTGCGGCCCCGATCAGCCCACAGGAAACAGCCACCGGATCATTCCACGGCGTGAGCAGGACGGCCACGCCGCGCGGTTCCGCCACTGTGTAGTCGCTGGCGAGCCTGTCACCGCGGAGGCTGTGGCCGCGGTGCACGGGACCCAGCTCAGCGTACTGCTCCAGCGTGGACACCCCGGCGGCGATCCCGGCGAGGGCCTCGTCAATGGGCCTGCCGGTTTCACTGGCATTGAGCCCTGCCAATTCGGCGGCGGCCTCAGCCAGGGCTGCTGCCGCGGCGCGGACGGCTGCCCCGCGTGCTGCCGGGGCTGTTGCTGCCCAGCCCGCGGCAGCACCCCGGGCCACGTGGACGGCGTGGTGCACCGCCTCCGGGGGCGTTTCCGGTACCGTCCACAAGGTTTCCCCGGTGCGCGGGTTGATGATGGTGATCCCGGCGCTGACGGCCGGTTCGTGATGGTCAAGGGTTTCGGTGGCAGCGGTAGGCATGTTTGGCTCCTGTGGGTTCGGTCCCGGCTGATCCCTTGAAGGGTCAGGGCCAGGAGCCCTCTTCTTCGTGGCAGACCAGCATTTCGCGGATTTCGCATCCCGGCGGCTGGGTCAGTGCGAACAGGATTGCCTGGGCCACGTTGCCGGGATCGTTGAGGCGCGAATCGTCCTGGGGCTTGTACTGTTCGGTGCGGTCATCAAAAAAATGTGTTTTCATCCCGCCGGGAATCATGGTGGTGACCCCGATTTTCCCGCCGGTTTCCGCTGCCAGGGCGTGGCTGAAGCCCACCACTCCGAATTTCGAGGCGCAGTAGGCTGTGGCATCGGCCACGGCCCGCTTGCCCAGGGTGGAGGCCACGGTCACCACCCGGCCGTGCGTTGCGGCCAGGTGCGGCAGTGCGGCCCGCACCACGGAGACGGTGCCCATCAGGTTCACCCCGATCACCTTCTCCCATTCAAGGGCGTCCACGTCCGCCAGCGCACCGCACCGGTCGATGCCTGCGGCCGTCACCACGGCGTCGAGTCCGCCGAGCATTCCGGCAGCCTCGCGCACGGCGGCCTCCACGGCCGGCCGGTCGGCAACATCCACTTCCACGGCTTTGACCCCCGCCACCTTGCTGATGTCGCGGTCCAGTACCACTGGGGTGCCGCCGGCCTCAAGCACGGCACTGACGACGGCGGCCCCCAGTCCCGAGGCACCGCCGGTGACGAGCACCCGGCCTGGTGAGCGGCGTGCAGTCAGGTTTTCTGCGGTCATGATGTTCCCTTCGGTAGGCGAAACAGGTCAGCCGACTTTGGCCAGCGCGTCGGCAAGGCCGGTGGTGGAACGGGCAGGGTGGAACGGGACGGTGAGGCAACGGCCGCCCCAGCTTTCGACCAGGTCCGCTTCCGGCAGGCGCGCGCCCCGGTAGTCGCCGCCCTTGACCCAGATGTCCGGACGGAGCCGTTGCAGGGCGGCTTCAGGGTTGTCCTCATCGAACACCAGCACCGCATCCACGCATTCCATGGCGAGCAGCAGTTCGGCCCGGTCCTGTTGGCTGATGATGGGCCGGCCGGGACCTTTGAGCCGTTGTGTTGAGGCATCGGAATTCAGGCAGACCACCAGGCAGTCCCCCAATTCGCGGGCGGCGGCAAGGGAGCGGACATGTCCGGCGTGCAGGAGGTCGAAGCACCCGCCGGTGGCCACCACCGTGCCGCCGCTGCCGCGGACGGTGCGGGCCAGAAGCAGGGGTTCGGTGCTGCGCCTTCGCGCCGGGGTCCGGGACGGCGGCGCCAGGGCGGGTCCCGCCGGGAAGCCCGCCTGTTGGGATACGGCTGCGGACACTGCGGCGGCGGCCGGTGCGGGACCAGCGGGCAACGCAGGAGTCGCGATGCCCTCACCGGCTCCGGCGAGGGCCGAAACACCGCCGGCTGCGAGGAAGTCAGCGGCGTCCCGGACCGCCAGCGTGGCGGCCTCCTCCAGGCCGAGGCCGGACAGCAGATGCACCGCCAGCCCGGCTGCCAGCCGGTCCCCCGCACCGCAGGGGTCCCCGGTTTCCACCCGTGGCGCCGGAACGCAGCGGGAAGCGGCGTTGCCTTCCTGCAGCAGGACGGCACCATCGGCCCCGGTGGTCACCAGCACGGCGCCGCTGCGCCAACGGGCCAGCAGGACATGGGCCAGGCGGGCGGCTTCCCCCGCAATTGCTGATTCTCCGGCAACCTCGATGGAAGCAGTTTCGGCTGAAGCCCGGGCATGGGTTCCGCCTGGATTGTCGCCGTGGCCAGTCCCCGCCGGCTGGCCTGCCGGCGCTGCGGCGGCGGCTTTTCTGGCTTCCGCGAGGTTGGGCGTTACCACTGCAACGCCGGGCACCGGATCCGCCCCGGCGGGGTGCGGGTCCCAGATGACGGGCACCTTCTTTGCCACCTGCTCCAGGACGATGCGCAGCTGCGGATTGGCGGCCAGGCCCCTGCCGTAATCGGCGACAATCACCATCTCCGCGGCTTCCACGGCCCTGAGCATGTCCGGCGTGGCGTGCGGAACCGGCGTGGCGGCGCAGCCCTGGTCGAACCGGACCACCGGGTGCGAGCCGGCCCGGACCCTTGTTTTCACCGGCGACGGGTGGCTCGTGGCGCCTGCCACCAGCTGCACACCGGCGAGTTCAGCTGCCAGCTGGCGGCCGGCGTCGTCAGCTGACAGCACCGTCACCAGGGTCACCGGCCGGCCGTCTGCCGCCAGCATCCGGGCGACGAGGCCGGCGCCGCCTGCCCTGCGCCGGACGCTGGTGACATCGACCACCGGGACAGGCGCGTCCGGGCTGAGCCGCGTGGCCTCCCCGGCAAGGTCCACATCCAGCATCACATCGCCCACCACCACAATGGTCATGGCCGCAGTCCTTCCGGCATGCGGCCGGCGTTGCCTGCCGCGCCGCGCCGTGCCACCTCGAGGTCAAAAGCCCGGCACACCGCGTGCAGCGCGATCAGGTGTGCCTCCTGGGCGTTGGCGTTAAGGGCATTCACGGTGACGGCCTCATCGCACGCAGAGGCCAGTGGATTGGGGCCGACGCCGGTCAGCGCCCAGGTCCGGACGTTCAGCCGGGCTGCCACCTCCGCAGCCCGGAGCAGGTTCGGGCTTTGGCCACTGGTGGACAGCAACATCAAGACGTCACCGGAGCGGCCGTGCGCCCGGACCTGCCGGGCAAACACCTCGTCGTAGCCGTAGTCGTTGGCGATTGCGGTCACGGCCGAGGTCTCCGCGTGCAGGGAGATGGCCGAAAACGGGACGCGCTCGCCGTCGAACCTGCCCACCAATTCGGCGGTGAGGTGCTGGGCTTCCGCCGCTGAGCCGCCGTTCCCGGCTGCCAGCAGGCGGTGGCCGCGCAGCAGGCGCTGGGCCAGCTCCACCCCCCATGCCGCCAGCCGGTCCGACTGGCTACGCAGCGATTCCAGCGCCGGTAAAACATTGCCAAGATGGACGCGAACGGCGTCCGCGCTGGCCTGGTTCACATACGGTCCGCCCGGACGCGGCCCCTGCCGGGCAGCGGTGCGGGCGAGGGCATCAAAGGCCACATCGCGGACCGAAAATTCTGCCGTCACAGCGCGGCTCCTTCCATGGAAACGGCGCCGGCCGTTGTGCCGGCGATGGCAGCCAGGTACGCCTTTTCGGTTTGGGCGGCCACCCGGTCCCAGGAGTAGAGGGTCCGTGCGCGCTGCTCACCCGCGCTTCCCAGCCGGGTCCGCAGGGCCTTGTCCGCCAGCAGCATGGCGAGCGCAGCGGCGATGGCGGCAGGATCGCGCGGCGGAACGTGCAGGCCGGTGCCGTGATCCACCACCGTGTCCTGCAGTCCGCCCACGGCGGCGGCCACCACAGGGACTCCGCAGGCCATCGCTTCGAGCGGCACAATGCCGAACGGTTCGTACCAGGGAGCACACACCACGGCGTCGGCGCTGCGGAAGATGCCGGGCATAGCATCACGCGGCACCTGCCCGTGCAGGCTCACGTGGTTGGCGACGCCGAGGCGCGTGGCAAGGTCCAGCAGGCGCCGGACCTCAGGGTCCGGGTCAAGCGCAAGTGCGTTCCCGCCACCGCCCACAATGAGCAGTTCGACGTCGTCGAAGCCTGCTGCCTGCAGGTGGGGCAGGGCGCGGATCACCAGGTCCACGCCCTTGCGCGGCACCAGCCGGCCCACTGAGAGGACCCGGTGCCGCCGCCGTCGGGCGTCTGCCGGCCCGTCCGGAGCGAAGAAGTCCAGGTCCACCCCGCAGGGTGCGGTGGAGATCTTCGCCGCGTCGATGCCCATGGCGGTGAGTTCCAGGACTTCATCCGGGCAGGTGGCGATGATGCCGTCAGCGGAGCGGCCCACCCCCGGTTCCAGCCAGGTGCGCTCGGGCGGGCTGGTGTCCTCCGCACCCTGGTGCCGGCGCTTGACCGTGCCCAGCGCGTGGAAGGTCTGGAGCACCGGGACGCGGTGACCGGCGTCGGCCCGTCGGGCAGCGTCCAGGGCGGCAAGGCCGGACATCCAGAAATGTCCGTGGACCACGTCCGGCGGCCGCCTGGCCCAATCCGCAGCCACCCCGGCGGCCAACTGGCCCATGTAGGGCAGCAGCTGGTCCTTTGGAACGTGCCGGGCAGGGCCCGCATCCACGTGGACCACCTCAAGGCGCTGCCCCACCCTGACCCGGGCGGGAAGCTCCGTTGCGTCCCTGCGGGTGTAGACGGTGACATGGTGGCCGCGGCGGGCCAGGGCCTCGGAAAGGGCTGCGACGTGGACGTTCTGGCCGCCAGCGTCAACTCCGCCCAAGGCCGCCAGCGGGCTGGCATGCTCGGAGATCATGGCAATTCTCATGGTGCCTTCCTCTCTTGTGCCGGGACGAGGATCTGCTCGCCGGGGCCAGGGGTACTGTCTGCGCTGCTGCCGGTGAGCTCGGCCAGGAGTCCGTCCCAGCGGCCCAGGAACCGGCCCAGCCCGTAGCGTTCCAAGGCCGCTGCACGCCCGGCGGCCCCCCGCCGTCGTGCTTCCTCCGGGTCCGCCAGCAGGATGCGGGCGCAACGGACCAGCTCGTCAAGGTCTGCGGACACGGCGCCGGCCTCGGGCGGGACGGCCCGGGGAGCCTCGGTGCTGGCCAGCGCCACCACGGGCATGCCAAGGTGCATGGCTTCCAGGAGCGAGAGCCCCAGCGACGTCCAGCGCATGGGGTGGATGTAGACGCGGCAACGGGCAAGTTCGCGGTGCAGCTGGGCGGTTTTCAGGTCTCCCCGGGCCCGCAACCGGGATCCGTCAACACCAATGGCCGCGGCCAGGCCGTGCGTTTCCATCCCGAACACCTGGAGCGGGGCCACCGCAGCAAACGCGGGGAGCAGGTCCGTTCCCGTAACCCGACCGCGGCGGACGGGTTCATTGACCACCACCGCCAGTTCGGGCAGCTCGCCCGTGTACAGCAGCCCGGGGTCCGGAATGCCGTGTTCGATCACGGTTGCCCGGGCCCGGCCGTTGTCCCAGGCCAGCTTGTTGAAATGGGTGACGTGCACCAGCGGGATGCGGTCCTGGTCGGCGAGCGGATGCGCAGCGAAGGGGAACCCGGTTTTGGGCGTGTTGTGTTCCAGGTACACGGCGGGGACGTCCACGCCCGGAACCCTGCCCAGGAGCAGGGCTACTGCCGATGCCTCGTCCGGCCGTTGCAGGACCACTGCGTCCACGGCCTCGGCCGGCAGCGTGGCCAGGTCCACCTCGTGGACGGAGGCGGGCCAGTCCCGGCCGGCGCGGCCCAGCCCCCAGGGGCCGCCGCCGGGGAGCACGGGGAGGAGGTACTCGTGCCTGCCGCGGACAAAGGCGTCGGTCCACGAACCGTGGACATGCCAAAGCAGAATCCTCATCGGTTCCACGCCTTTCGACGCGTGCTGGCGTGGGTGCTGAAGGAGCGGACGCCACCGATCAGGCGCTCTACGGCGGCCACCACGTCCTCCGGTGACACGGAGTCCAAACAGGGGTGGCCGGGCACCGGACATACCCGGGCGCGGGTCAGCCGGCACTCGGCGTCCTGGTCCCCCATCAACTCCAGCGGCACGCCGTACGGTGCCCAGCGAATGGCCGGCACCACGGGCGAAAAGAGGCACGCGATGGGTGTTCCCACCGCCGCTGCCAGGTGGGCGGGGCCGGTGTTGCCGGTGATGAGGGCGTCGGCTCCCGCCATCACGCCAGCCAGGGTCCGCAGGTCGGTGCGGCCGCCCAAGTCCAGTGCGGACGGTCCCGCCACCGTCGCAGTCAAGGACGTTTCGGCGGGCCCGCCGGTGACCACCACCCGGCGTCCGGCGCCTTGGAGGAGCTCCACCGTGGCGGCGTGGTGCAGCGGCGGCCAGGCCCGGGCGGGGACGGCCGCACCCGGGTGGACCACCACGTACGGCTCCCCGCCGACCAGCGGGCCGGTGTTGGGAACGGACGAAAGGCGCAGCCGGCCGTCGTCGCCCGCAGGAAGCCGGAAGCCGGCCGACGTTGCGATCCCCAGGGCGCGCTCCGCTTCGGGCTGGTCCTCCGGAAAGTCCTCGCCGGGCTTGAGCCGGATGTCCAGCAGGGACCCGGCATAGTCGGTAGAGGCGCCGGTGATGCGTTCCACGCCGGCAAGCCGCAGCAGCAGCGCCAAGGGCAGCGGTGACTGGTGGAAGGAGGTGAGGATGACAGCCTCGGTGACCCGTGAATTGCGCACATAATCGATCAGCCGGTCTGCGTGCGGCCCGGTCAGGGCAGGCGCCGGGTTCATGATCCAGGGACTGTCCCAGCTGCAGACCTCCGTGACGCCCGGCAGCATTCCGGCGGCAGCCTCGCCGTCCCGGCCGCACAACAGCACCACGTTGTTCGGCCGCCGGCCGTCAGCAAGGCGGCCGTTGGCCACCGCCCGGACGGCCGGGCCGGCCAGCAGCACGTCGCCCATGCTGTCCAGCCGGGCCACCAGGACGCTTCCCACTATGGAGCCGCCGGAAGATAACCGGCTTCATCGAGGAGTACGACGGCGGACGCAAGGCTGGGTGCCACCATCCTGGCCGTTGCTACTTCTTCAGCCCGGGTTACCGGGGTGGGCACCAGGACGCCGGCCGCACCGGCCGCCTCGGCAGCGCCAACATCAGCACCGATGTCGCCGATCACTGCCGCCTCAAAGGGCTCGATGCCCAGCTTCCTGCAGGCGCTCAGGATCATGCCCGGAGCCGGCTTCCGGCAGCTGCAGCCATCCCCATCCCCATGCGGGCAGATTTCCCAGACATCGAACGGACCGAGGATTTCCTCCACCCGCCGGTTTACCGCCGCCACCTGGGCCGGGGTGATGAGGCCGCGGGCAATCCCGGACTGGTTGCTCACCACTCCCGTGGCCAGTCCCGAAGCGCGGATGGCGTCAAGGACCGGTTTGGCGCCGGCCACCGGTTCCACCAGGCAGGGGTCCCCGTTGTACGGGACATCGAGGACCAAGGTGCCATCGCGGTCGAACAGGACCGCCCGCAGCTTTGGCCTTTCGGACTTTTCCATACCCACCTTGTTCCCTCCGGATGCCTACCTAAACAGGCTCCGTCACTTTTCCTGCCGGCCCTCCGCGTGCTGCGGAAAGGCCGGCAGGCAGGGGGCAGCACCCCGCCGGCGGCGGGCTTCCTGCCGTCGCTGCAGTTACCCCACCGGGCCGTGATCTCCCGGCCCGGGAAAGCATTCCCGGCCGGCCCGGTCCGCTGCCGGCAAGGTCCCGCGCCCGGATGCCGCCTCTTCGAGCCGGCCCTGAAGCTCCACCAGGACCCGTGCCAGCCGCCGCGACACCTGCATCTGGGACATCCCCAGCCTCTTCCCCAGTTCCGCCTGCGTTTCCTCGCAGAAGTAGCGGCGGTACAGGAGGTCCCGGTCCGCGTCCGCCAGGCCCTGGATGGCACCGCGCAGGCAGGCCAGCTCCTCAAGCCTTTCGAGCGGTGAATCCTGGCACGGCAACACGTCCCCGATGCAGGGCGTGTCTGTGCCCGGATTGACCGCGTCCAGCGAATCAGGATGCAGGCTGCTGCCCGCCGAGATCGCTTCCCGCACCTCAGCCGGATCCACCTGCAGTTCAGCAGCCAGTTCCGCCACACTGGGGGTGCGCCCAAGGTCTTGGGTCAGTTCGGGTTCGACCCGGAACATCCGCGTCCGTAGATCCTGGATGCTCCGGGGTGGCCGCACCACCCAGGTCCTGTCCCGCAGGTACCTTTTCAGTTCCCCGGTGATGGTGGGTGCGGCGTAGGCGGGGAAGCTCCCGCCTTTGGCCGGGTCAAAGCCCCTGGCTGCCTTGACCAGGCCAAGGTAGGCCACCTGGTTGAGGTCTGCACGTTCGCGGCCCCTGGCCTCGAACCTTCTGGCCAGGGCCTCGGCGAGGTCCAGGTAGCTGAGGACCAGCTCATTGTCGAAGGTTTCCTGCAGCCGGCCGGCGGGCTTTGGTCGGGATGGTGACGGGTATTCTGCGGGGCACTGGCGGTCAGTAATGGGCTCCAGTGCGGCGGCAGCAACGGATTCGGGCATTGGGATGATTCCCTCGGTCTGGTTTCCGAAAGCCTGGGGCAAGACTTGTAAGCAGGAAATCATAAGGCTGCTTATTAAACAAGCTTTCCGGGACTAGGCTCGGATGGTAGGGCCCGAACCGTCAAACCGCCAAGGAGTCTTCGCCATGCACATCGCCATCACCGGAGCCAGCGGAAACGCCGGCACGGCATTGCTGCGGAACCTGCAGGGACAGCTGGCCAGGAAGCCCGGCAGCCTGCGGTTGACAGCGATCAGCAGGCGGCTGCCGGACACCGGCCGGCAGCCCTACGCCGGGGTCGACTGGCACTGCCTGGACGTTGGCCTGGCTGCGGACCGTTCCAAACTGGAGCAGGCACTGGCCGGCGTGGACGCCGTGGTGCACCTGGCCTGGCAGATTCAACCCAACCGCGACCTGGAACAGCTCCACCGGACCAACGTCACCGGCACCCGGAATGTCCTGGCCGCCGCCAAGGCGGCCGGGGTCAAGCAGATTGTCTGCGCCTCCTCGGTGGGGGCATACAGCAAAGCGCCAAAGGACCAGCGCACAGACGAGTCCTGGCCGGCAGGCGGAATGGCCGGCTCGCATTACAGCCGCCACAAGGCCGAGCAGGAAGAAGCACTGGACCGCTTTGCGGCCGCCGAGCCCGGGATTGCCGTGGCCCGCCTCCGGCCCGGCCTGATTTTCCAGGGTGATGCCGGCAGCGAAATCGGCCGCTATTTCCTGGGCCCGGTCTTTCCGCGGCTGCTGCCCAAACGGCTCCGAATTCCGCTGCTGACCGTTCCGGAAGGCTTGATTTTCCAGGCGGTGCACGCCGATGACGTGGCGGAGGCGTACTGGCGGGTAGTGGACCAGCGTGCCAGCGGTGCGTTCAACATCGCTGCAGAGCCTGTGGTCACACCCCAGGTGCTGGCCCGCATCCTGGGGGCAAAGCGCATCCTCCCCATCCCGATGGGACTTCTGCGCGGCCTCGCCGGACTGACCTGGCGGCTCAGGATCCAACCCACGGATTCGGGCTGGGTGGAGATGGCTGCCGGCGCGCCCATCATGGACACCGGGAAAGCCCGGCGGGTCCTTGGCTGGGAGCCACGCGTCTCTTCCGCCGACGCAGTCGCGGAAGTGCTGCGGGGCATGGGAACGGGCGACGGCGTTGCGCCCTCGCCCGTCCTCACACCCCGGTAGCGGGGGGCCGGCTAGATCTTCGGTTCCTCGGGATTTCCCGCGCGGCGCCGCCCTGTCCCTTCGGCGTCGGCGTCCCGCGCCACATCAGGACGCTGGCCGCCATCCCGGGCACCGGCGTCGGCGTCCCGCGCCACATCAGGACGCTGGCCGCCATCCCGGATATCAGTATCGGGGTCCAATTCATCGGCCCGGCGCGTTTTCTGGCCAATATCCTCGCGCACCGACTGCGCCTCCGTGGAGTGCTTTTCGGCTTCCTGGCGCAGCCTGGCCGCATTCACCTGGGCCTGCTCGGCGTCCGCACGGGCGCGGGCAGCCTTGGCTTCGCGTTCGCGGGCATCAAGCTCCCGGTTCTCCGCCTCTTTGCGGATTTCCGCTGCTTCCTGCCGGTGATGCTGGTCCCGCTTCTCCTGGGCCGCCTTGCGCCGCCTCCCGGACAACAGGAGCAACACCACCAGGACCACCACAACAACAGCAACCACAATCCAAACCCACGGGGCTGATTCCACGCTTTCCACCACTTCCACCTCGATATGACCGGTCAGGCCCTCCGCCGTTCCGACTGACTTTGCCAAGACCGTTTAGAACCAGTTAGCAAGGGTACTTACCAATTGGTAGTAATCGTGCTTATTATTTTACGGCCAGAACAGCAGGTTACTTATCTACGGCCACTTCTCGCCGGTTTGGGCCAACCAAACCGGCCTGTTGGAAAGAGAGAGCAACGATGACAGAGAACCAATGGTCTGATACGCCAGCCCCCGCAGCACCCACCGCCGGCACCGGCGGATTCGGGGCGACCACGGAGTACGTTCCGGGCGCCACCCCCTTGGGCGATGTGACGGGCACCTCACGCAAGGACGCCGCGAAGGACGAGGCAAC
>NZ_LFQH01000031.1:0-56420 GCF_001238605.1 Arthrobacter sp. ZBG10
AACCAGCCGGAAACAAACGCGGCTTTTTCGCCGAAGAACTCCCGGGCGTAGGAAACGAAGGAACCGGACGAGGGCCGGTGCAGCACGAGTTCGCCGAGGGCCCGGAGGATCAGGAACGCGAAGAAACCACACACCGCGTACGCGATCACCAGCGACGGGCCGGCCTCGGCCAAGCGGCCACCGGCGCCCAGGAACAGGCCGGTACCGATCGCACCGCCAATGGCGATCATCTGGATCTGCCGCGGCTTCAGGTTCTTGTGGTAACCCGTGTCCTCAGCGTGCAGGGACGACTCGGTCGCATGGGCATGGCCACCATCAATCAGGTGGTCGGGGACAGCGCTGCGCTCCTGAACAACCTCGTCTTTGGGGTTGATAGGCATGGGTGATCCTTTCGATGGGGTGATGGTGAAGCGTTGTGGGGGAAAAGTAGTTGCGGGGCTGCGCAGCCCGGCGTTTAGAACACAGACCAGCCGGTTCGGTCCGAAAGGTCGGCCAGGGCGGCGGTGCCGGCCAGCGAATTGCCCTTGGCGTCCAGCCGGGGGCTCCAGACGCAGATGGCACATTCGCCCGGCACGATCACCAGGATCCCGCCACCCACGCCGCTTTTTCCGGGCAGGCCAACCCGGTAGGCAAACTCCCCGGCGGCGTCATACATGCCGCACGTGAGCATGATGGAGCCGATGCGTTTCGCTTCGCTGGGAGACACCACGGGTCCGTGTGCACCGTGGCCGTCGCGGGCCAGGAAAAGCCCCGCTTTGGCGAGTTCCACGCAGCTCATCATGATGGAGCATTGCCGGACATAGTTCTCCACCACTGATTCCGCCGGCCGCGCCAGGTTGCCAAAATCCTTGAGGAAATGCGCCAGGGCCAGGTTGCGGCTGCTGCTGGAAAGCTCGCTGGCCGCAGCATCCTCATCGATGAACGGCCTCTCGCTGCCCGCCTCTGCGGTGAGGAACCGCAACAGCCGGGTGGCGGCGTCGGGCGTTTCCTTCATCAGGTGGTCCGTCACCACCAGGGCGCCGGCGTTGATAAAAGGATTCCGCGGGATGCCATGCTCAACTTCCAGCTGGACCAGGGAGTTGAACGGGGTACCGGACGGCTCCCGGAGCACGCGGGACCACAAGGTTCCCGGGCCGTCCCCCCGGAGGGCCATGGCCAGGGTAAACACCTTGGAGATGCTTTGGATGGAGAACGGAACGCGGGCATCGCCGGAACTGAACAGCTCACCGGAGGTGGTGGCAACCGCGATCCCGAACCTGTTGAACGGCACCGCTGCCAGGTGCGGGATGCTGGCCGGCACTGAACCGCTCTCCCGCTGCGGCGTGTGGCTGCGGACAATGTCATCCAGTAACGGGCCCAACGGAGGTGCCTCGAGTGCGGTGGTCATTTCCTGCCTAAAAGTTCTTTGTGTGTACCGGCCCAATCCTGGATGTGGAGCAGGGCCACCAACGCATCCCGGGGGTTGCCAAAATCCAGGCCGGTCAGGCGGGATGCCTTGCTGATCCGGTAATAGACGGTGTTTTTATGGAGCTTCATCCTGGCGGCGCACGCTGCCACGTCAAGGGCTGCCTCAAAATATGCGTGCAGGGTTTCGGCAAGTTCGCCGCCTTCACGCAGCAACGCGGAAAGGCTGCGGTGCCGGAACGTTGAGGACGTGAAATTGTGGACTGCTTCGCGGAAGAGGATTTCGGCTTCAAAGTCGTCCACGCTGGCAACATGCGCGTCCCGGGACGTGCCGACGCAGCCAAGCAGGGCCTCGGTGATACGGGTGGTTGAGTGCAGCGACAGCAGGTCCGGGACCACCGGACCCACGGCGGCGAACGGCCGGAGGCCAAGGTGCTTGCCCGCATCCCGGACGATCGACTCAGCCAGGCTGCGCAGCCCCGGTTCCGCGGCGGCGGACTGCAGGCCAGGGACAATCACCGCGGTGTCGCCCTTGAACTGGCCCACGATCGCGGAGGCTTTGTACGCGGCGGCATGAATGGATGCCAGGTTGGCCAGCTCGCCGTGCTTCAGCGCCGCGTCGTCGGCCTGCGCCTCGGCATCCGAGATCCCCAACAGGATCAAGGCCGCCGGACGGTCAGCGGGGATCTTCTCGCTGTGGGCGCTGGCCGCGGCTTCCGCCGGGCCGGACAGGATCCGCGCCACCCGGTCTTCGCGCATGTGCACGGACTGCTGGTTGCGGTAGCGGATCAGCTCGGCCGACGCCCTGGCCGCGGATCCGTTGAGGACATAGTCAACGTCCGCGCCGAACCCCGCCCCGGTTTCCTGGAGCCAGATGTACCCCATGATCCGGTCCCCGGCGAACAGCGTGATGGCCACGCGTTCCCGCAGCCCGTCCTGCGGCCGGGCCGGCACCCGCACCGGCAGCCGGGTCCGGTGCAGTTCCCGGTACGCGCCCAGGTCCTTGAGCAGCAGTTCATATTTCCGCGGACCGCGCCGGGTAAGGATGGAAGCCTTGCGCAGCTCATCGATGTCGTTGGAAACAGTGGAGTAGGCCAGCACCTTGTTGGCGGCGTCTTCGATGAGCACGTGGCTGGAGGTGAGCCGGGCCGTGGTCTGGGCGATTGCAAACAGATCCTCTTCCAGCAGGGTCAGCACTTCGCTCTGGTAGCTGCGGGGCTGGATCCGGTCCTTGGCGATGGACAGCAGGCGGTCCCAGTCAGCCGACGGATCCACCAGGAGCAGGCCGGTGCCCGCATCGCGGAGCAGCTCTTCGGCTTCGATCAGCTCGTCCCGGTTGCCCTTAACGGCAATCACCGGCGGAGGATTCTTCACCAGCCGCCGCAGCGCGGGCAGGGCCGACCGGCCGCGGACACCGATCAGCAGCACAAAGGCCGCGCCGCCGTCGGACGTCTCATCATCGGCGTCCACAATCAGGAACCGTTCAATGGCGGAGCCGGCCGGGACAGGCCTGAGGACCAGGGTGGCGAAACCCACGGGGAGATCCGAGAGGATGTCGTCCACCGTCACCGCTGCCATGGGTTTCCTTCTGCGTCGAACTGGCCGGACGGCTCTGTCCGGACACCTCATGCTACCGAGGCGAGGGCCCCCAAAATATGGGCGGGAGCCCAAAGGCGGTGGCAGCTTTTCGGTCTACGGACCAAGTTCGCGGGGTTCCCTGGGCGTCGGGTGCCTTGCGCCGGGCCACAGCCAGCCAGGATCCGCCGATGCCGGACATCGGCGCCGGGCTCAGACCGCCTCCTCCGCCGAGAGCTGGGAGGAAACAATCTCCCGGTACGTCTCCGAGGTCGCCAGCAGCTCACTGTGCGTTCCGCGCCCCACGATCGTGCCGTCGTCGAGCACTAGAATCTGGTCCGCGTCCACAATGCTGGAGACCCGCTGGGCGATGATTACCAGCGTGGCGCCGGCGGTGTTCCGGTGCAGCGCCTGCCGCAGCCGGGCGTCCGTGCCGGTGTCCAGCGAGGAAAACGAGTCATCAAAAATGAACAGCTCGGGCCGTTTCACCAGCGCCCGCGCAATGGCCAGCCGCTGCCGCTGCCCGCCGGAAACGTTGGTGCCGCCCTGGCTGATGGGCGCATCCAGCCCGCCCTCCATCCGTTCCACAAAGTCCCGCGCCTGCGCCGTTTCCAGCGCTGCCCAGCACTCCTCCTCGCTGGCGTCCGGCTTGCCGTACTGCAGGTTGCTGCGCACCGTGCCGCTGAACAGGTAGGGCCGCTGCGGCACCAGGCCGATGTGCCCCCACAACTGGTCCGGATGCAGTTCACGCACATCCACGCCGTCCATCCGCACGGACCCGGACGTGGCGTCAAAGAGCCGGGGCATCAGGTTCACCAGCGTGGTCTTCCCGGCCCCGGTGCTGCCGATGATCGCCGTGGTCTGCCCCGCCCGCGCGGTGAAGCTGATCCCGGACAGGACCGGCTGCTCGGCACCCGGGTAGGAGAAGCCGACGTCGGCCATTTCCAGTTCCGCGCCCCGCACACCATCCTGCCGTTCCCCGCGGTCCATGGGCCGGGCGGGCGGCCGGACGCTGGACGCGGTGCCCAGCACCTCGCCGATCCGGTCCGCGGACACCGCCGCCCGCGGAATCATCACGGCCATAAACGTGGCCATCATGACGGACATCAGGATCTGCATCAGGTAGCTCAGGAAGGCGATGAGGGTGCCCACCTGCATGGACCCGTCCTGGATCCGGAAGGACCCGAACCAGATCACCGCCACACTCGAGACGTTCAGCACCAGCATCACCACCGGGAATGCGAGCGCCATCAGCCGGCCGGCCCGCAACGCCGTGTCCGTCACGTCCTCGTTGGCGCGGGCAAACCGGGCCGTCTCGATGTCCTCCCGGACAAAGGAACGCACCACCCGGATACCTGTGAGCTGCTCGCGGAGCACCCGGTTCACGGTGTCGATCCGCTTCTGCATCTGCCGGAACAGCGGCACCATCCGCACGGTGATCAGGCCCACGGCGATCAGCAGCACCGGGACACTGACTGCAATCAGCCAGGACAGCTGGACGTCCTGCCGGACCGCCATGACCACCCCGCCGATACTCAGCATGGGCGCCGTCACCAGCATGGTGGCGCTCATCAGCACCAGCTGCTGGACCTGCTGGACGTCGTTGGTGGACCGGGTGATCAGGCTGGCAGCCCCGAATCTGGTGACTTCCTGCTCGGAGAATTCACCTACCCTGGTGAAGATGGCGCCGCGGAGGTCACGGCCCACACCCATGGCCGCTTTGGCCGCGAAGTACACGGCGACTATAGAGCAGGCAATCTGCGCCAGCGTGATCACCAGCATGACCGCGCCCAGTCCCAGGATGAACCCGGTATCGCCCTTCGCCACGCCTTCATCGATGATGTCCGCGTTCAGGGTGGGCAGGTACAGCGACGCGATGGACTGCGCCAGCTGGAAAACGACGACGGCGGCCAGCAGCCTGCGGTGCGGGCGCAGGTATTCAACAAGCAGTTTCCACAGCATCCAACGGTCCTCAAAAAGACTCAGGCTCGCAATGAACCGAAGGTCAGTTTACGACCGCAGGCCGGGTGTTGAGGCGGGGTGCGGCAGGAAAATTGGACCTGGTTCTTTCGCATGGTCCTGGCTGATGGACGTATCCACCGACCGGGTGGCGGCCAGCAGGCCGTGCAGAGCCGCAGCATCCGCGATGACGTTCTCCGGCGCATCCCCCGCCACAAACTCCAGCATGATCTCCAGGTCCCTGTTGGCTGACCTGAGGATGTCCACCGCGCCCTGCCACAGGTTGCTTCGCGCAACCAGCGAAAGCCGCTCGGTGGCGGGCCACCAGGAGAAAGCGTGAACCCCAACCACGTGGTCCAGGACCAGCCGGAGGGATGCCAGGGCCGCCTGGTCCGTCAGGCCGACCGCGGGCTGCCAGTAGGTACCCACGCCGGGCCGGTCCACGCGGTGGAGAAGGTCCAAGGTGGTTTCCGGGGAATCCGTCAGGGTGCCGCCGTGGTATTCGAAGGCCAGGCTGACGCCCCGCGCCGCAGCGAGCGCGGCGACCCGACGGGTATCCTCGACGACGCCGTCCCACTGTGCAGCTGAGGCATCAGCAGAGCCTGCGTCCCCGGCCCAGATCCGGATCCTGGGTGCGCCGAGTTCCGTGGCGAGGGCCAGAACGTCCGCAAAATTGCCGAACGACCCGGCCCGGTAGTAGGACCCCAGGGACATAACGCGCAGCCCTGCGGCCAGCGTTGCGCTGCGCGCACCGGCTGCCGAGCCGGCGTCGTGGACGTGGACATCCGATCCCCATTCAATCCCGGCCAGCCCGGCAGCGGCGGCGGTACGGGCCACGGCATCAATATCCACCGCGCGGAGGGTCACGGAACAGAGTCCCGGGCGCAGTAACGCCTCTGCCATGGTTCGTTCCTCCTGTTGAGCGGGCTGCTTGACTCCCCACCGTATGTTGGGTGTAGTTCATTGTGAACAATACGCACAGAAATAAACACAGAGGGGTGTGCACGTGCTGACTGATGACAGGCAGAACCAGATCCTGCGTGAGCTGGCGCTCCGGGGGTCAATCAACGCGGCCGAGTTTGCGCGGCGGATGGGGATCTCCGGGATGACAGTGCGGCGGGATCTGGCGTTACTCGACGCCCAGGGCCTGCTGCAGCGGGTCCACGGCGGGGCTGTTGCCTTGGCCGGACCGGCCCGGAGCCCTGCCGGCCAGGGTCAGGGAAACAACGCCCCCTCAAACCGCGAGGGAAGAACCATGGCTCCGGCCGGCCGCAACGCGCCGATCCCGGCGAAGCAGCGCCCGCTGGCCACCATCGGCATGATCGTACCCACCGCCCGGTATTACTTTCCGGGGATCATCAGGGGCGCCGAGGCCGCCGCCCAGGAGCTGGGCGTCCGGCTGGTTCTGGGCGTCTCGAACTACTCTGCCGCCGAGGAGCAGCGCCAAATCCAGCGGCTGCTCAAGAGCGGCGTGGACGGGCTCCTGGTGACCCCCAGCGGCGAGTCGCTGGCGGGCACCCCCACCCTGGACCTCCTGGCCTCAGCCGAAGTGCCCGTGGTGATCATCGAACGCTCCATTGACGGGGTGCTGGATGAGGGCCGGCTGGAGTCGGTCCGCAGCGACCACGCCCGCGGGGCCGAACTCGCCGTCAACCACCTGGTGTCGCTGGGGCACCGGAAAATAGCGCTCTGCGTCCGCGAAAGCAGCCCCACGTCCTCACCGGTCAGCGACGGGTATCGCAAGGCGATGCAGGCTGCGGGCCTGCCGCACGATCCTGCCATGACCCGCGCCATCACCCTCTCGGCCACCGATCCTGAGACGCTCCGCCACGAGCTGGACAGCATTGTTGGCAGTTTCACCGACGCCGGCGCCACGGCCGCGATCGTCCACAACGACGAGGACGCGCTGATGTTTGCTGACCTGTGCGAGGCGCGGGGGCTCCACGTTCCGGGGGACCTGGCGCTGGTGGCGTACGACGACGAGATCGCCTCTTTCGGCAGCGTCCCCATGAGCGCGGTGGCCCCGCCAAAATTCGACGTCGGGTACCACGGGGTGCAGATGTGCCTGAACCGGCTGGGCCCGAGGCGGGTTTCGAGCCTGGCCCTGCAGCGCGTCATTCTCTCCCCCACCCTGGTGGTCAGGGACTCCACGGCCAGCTGATCAGGACGCAGGATCCTGGTCGGCAAAGAAGCGAACATCCACCGATGTTCACTACTGTTCAGTTCGTTGGCTTTGTTCAACTTTGCGTGTTTCATTGAAATACACCATGTGGCACCGGCCACATCCCACCTTCGCATCGTGGATTTCAAAGGAGAACAATGAAGCGTCGCAATCTTCTCGTCGGGGCCGCCAGCCTGGCCAGCAGCGCACTGCTGCTGGCAGCCTGCGGAACCGGGCCCGGCACATCCACTGCCCCCACACCCGCTGCAGACCCGTCAGGCAGCATCACCTTCTGGTCATCACTGGCCGGCATGGACAAGGTGGCTGCAGCGTTCAACGCGAGCCAAAGCAAGATCAAAGTCACGTTTGAAACGATCCCCAACGCCGACAGCGGCGGCTATGCCAAGCTGTCCACCGCCATCACGGCAGGGAACGGCCCCGATGTCTCCACCATCGAATACCCCCAGCTGCCGCAGTTCGTCAGCAACGGGCAGGTGCAGCCCCTGGACGGCCTGATCGACAAGTCAGCCACCGTGGACAAGCTCGCCGGCGAGATCCGGAGCATGGTCCAGTTCGGCGACAAGACCTACGGTCTGCCGTATGACGCGGCTCCGATGGTGATGTACTACCGCCAGGACATGCTGGCTAAGGCCGGGGTGGAGGTTCCCAGGACCTGGCAGGAATTCGAGGATGCGGCAAAGAAGCTGAAAGCCGTTGCCCCGGACTCCTACCTGGCAAGCTTCAACCCCAACCAGGTCCCGGCAACAGCCGGTCTGGCCTGGCAGGCAGGTGCGAAGTGGTTCGGCACCTCTGACGACAGCTGGGAGGTGGGGGTGAACGACGAGGCCACCCGGAAGGTGGCCGGCTACTGGCAGAAGCTCATTGACAACAAACTGGTCAAGGTCAGCCAGGCCTTCAGCGACGAGTGGAGCCTGGACCTGGCCAACAGCACGGTTGTGGGCGTCATCGGTGCCAACTGGAGCGCCACCGGGATCCAGAAACGGACAGAGGCCAGCGGCCAAAAGGGGCAGTGGATCGCCGCCGAAATGCCCAACTGGGGCACCCCGGCAGGCGCCTTCTTTGGTGGATCCAGTTTCAATGTCACCAAAAGCAGCAAGAACCCGGCAGCTGCAGCCAAGTTCGTCGAGTTCCTCACCACCAACCGGGAAGCCATCAAGGCCCGGGGGAACACGGGTTCCGCTTTCCTGGCCTATCCCGGCCTGACACCGGTTGCGCAGCAGGCCTACGACGCCAGCTACTTCGGTAACGACATCTACGACGTGTTCGAAAAGGCCTACGCCACCGTCAGCCCGGGCTGGCAGTGGGGCCCCAGCTGGGACCTCACCAACACCGCGCTTAAAGACGCCTACGGCAACCTCGGCACCGGCGGCACGGTCCCCACAGCGCTTGATACCGCCCAGAAGGCCACCGTGGCCGGGCTGGAACAGGCCGGACTTTCCGTCAAACAGTAGCTTCGCCCCTGGGCTGCCTCTCCGGAGGCAGCCCAGCCAGTTTAGGAGATCATCATGGCCACACAGGCCCCTACTGCTGTTCCGCAGCCTGCTGCACCGCAGCGCAGGCGCAGTACCGCCTCCGGCACGGGCGGGCGGACAGCAGCCCTCTTCCTCGTCCCGTTTTTTGCCGTCTTTGCAATCGCCATGGTGGCCCCGGTCATCTACGCCATCGTGCTCAGTTTCTACGCACAGCAGAAGTCCGGACTTGGCTTCGGGGAATCCAAAACCTCTTTCGTTGGCTTCGAGAACTACCTGCAGGTCCTTGAATCCGAGTCCTTCGTCACCGGCATTGCCCGGCTTGGCCTGTACTGCGCGATCTACATTCCCTGCATGGTGGGCGGCGCCGTTGTGTTCGCGCTCCTCCTTGACGCCACCGTGGCGCGGGCACGGAAGCTGTTCCAGCTGCTCGTCTTCCTGCCCCACGCCGTACCCGGCGTAATCGCCGCCCTCATCTGGGCCTACCTGTACACGCCGGGCATCAGCCCTGTGGTCCAGGCGCTCCAGGGCGGCGGGATCCAGGTCAACTTCCTCGATGCCCACATGGTCCTGCCGGCGATCGTCAATATCGGTGTCTGGGAGTGGACGGGCTACAACGTCATCATCCTCTTCACCGCACTGCAGGCCGTCCCACGGGAAATCCTGGAAGCCGCCCGGGTGGACGGGGCAGGGGAAATCCGGGCCGCCGTGAGCATCAAGTTCCCGCTCATCCTGCCCGCGCTGAGCGTCATTATGCTCTTCACCATCATCGGCACCCTGCAGCTCTTCACCGAACCCTCCATCATCGCCAAGGCCACCCCGTCCATCACCAGCACCTGGGTGCCCAACATGTGGGCCTACGACGCGGCCTTCATCCGGCACAACCTCAACCAGGCTGCGGCTGCCTCGATCATCATCGCCGCACTCGCTGCGTTCCTTTCCCTGGTGGTCACCCGCTTCAGTTCCAGGATGAACAAATCATGAGCACAAAGACCCTTCCCGCCCTCCGGACCAAGACGCCCAGGACCATGCCAAGGAAACCCGCCCAGCGTCAGGACACCGTGGCAGGCCACGGAGGTTTTGCCAGCAAGCTGACGGTCAACGGGCTGCTGGTGGTGGGCTCCCTCTATATGGTGGTCCCGGTCCTCTGGCTCCTGTTCGCCTCCACCAAAAACGCTGCGGACCTGTACGGCACCAGCGCCTACGCCCTGGGCAACTTTGCCCTGTTCGAGAACATCGCCGCCGTGGCGGCCCAGGACGGCGGAGTGTTCTTCCGCTGGATGGCCAACTCCATCCTTTACGCCGGCGTCGGCGCCGTGCTGGGCAGCCTCATCTCCGTGATGGCCGGCTACGCGTTCGACAAGTTCAACTTCCGCTGGAAGGACTCGCTGTTCGGGTTTGTGCTGGTGGGTGTGCTGATCCCCAATACGGCGACAGTGCTCCCCATGTATCTGCTCGCCTCGGTGGTGGGCATGACCAACACCATCTGGGCGGTCCTGATCCCGGTCCTCTGCAACCCCTTCGGCGTGTACCTGGCCCGCGTCTACGCCGCATCCTATGTTCCGTCGGAAACGCTGGAGGCAGCGCGGGTGGACGGCGCCGGTCCCATCAGGTCCTTCTTCGCCCTTGGCCTGCCCATGATGATGCCGGGCTACATCACCATCGCCCTGTTCCAGTTCGTGGGTGTGTGGAACAACTTCATGCTTCCCCTGGTGATGCTGCAGGACCAGCAACTCCTCCCGGTCAGCGTGGGCATCTCCATCTGGCAGGGCTACGCCGTCCCCCAGCCCGAGTTTGTTCCCCTGGTGATCACCGGATCATTGCTCTCCATCATTCCGTTGCTGGTGGCTTTCATCATGCTGCAGCGTTTCTGGAAGTCCGGACTAACCACAGGAGCCGTCAAATGAGCAGGGAAACCCTGAACGTCGCCCTGGCCATGGGACCCGGCGTCGCGTCCCGGATCTTCTCGGCCGGGCACCTGGAATCCCTGCCGGCAGGCCTGCGGCTCCTGAACCATGAACCCATGGAGGAATTCAGCTCCCGGCGTTCGCTGGCGTTATTGGCCGAGACGGACATCCTCCTCACCGGCTGGAACTGCGCAAGGGTGGATGCAACCGTTTTGGATGCCGCACCGCGCCTGCGCCACATCCTGCATGCCGGCGGCACGGTCAAAAACCATGTTGACGGTGCCTGTTGGGCCCGCGGTGTCCAGGTCAGCACGGCAGCTGAAGCCAACGCCATCCCCGTAGCGGAATACACGCTGGCCATGATCCTGCTCGCCAATAAGCGGGTCCTGCAGATCGCCGGCACCTTGCACCGCGAGAAGGCACCGGTGGAACCGGATGGCCTGTTTCCGGACATGGGCAACTACGGCAAACGGGTGGGCATCATTGGCGCATCAAAAATCGGCAGGCATGTCATCCGTCTGCTCCAGCCGTTCGAACTGGACATTGTGGTGGCCGATCCGTTCCTGTCCGCTGATGAGGCCAAGGTCCTGGGCGTGAGGGCGGTAGGGCTCGAGGAACTGATGGAGACCAGCAACGTGGTGTCGCTGCATGCTCCCTCGCTGCCGTCCACGCTGGACCTGGTCAACGCCGGACTCATTGCGCGAATGCGCACCGGAACCACGTTCATTAACACCGCCCGCGGAGAGCTGGTGGACCAGGAAGCCCTTTTGGCCCGGTTGGAACGGCACGAACTTTTTGCCGTCCTGGACGTCACCACACCCTGGGTCCTGCCCCCGGACTCGCGTTTCTACGCCAACCCCAACGTCCTGCTCACCCCGCACCTCGCCGGGTCCCTCGGCACCGAGTTGGAACGGCTGGCGGCCACGGCCCTTGCCGAGGCCCAGCGCATTTCCCGGGGTGAGCCGCTGCGCTTCCCCGTCCAGGACGAAGACCTGGCCTTCACCGCCTGACCCACCCCGCCGCCGTCGTCCGCATCATGGCCGGTACCACCGGCCCTGTTTCCGGCGCGCAAAAAAGTACGACGGCGGCCCCCGCCTCTGCCCTTCACCTCCCCTTCAAAACAAAGGAAGTTCAATGCAGATCTCCCATCCCAGCAGGCGTTCCGTCCTCCAGGCGGGCGGCGCAGCCGGCCTGGCCGCAGCGTTGGGCCTGACCGCATCCGGGCCCGCCACCGCAGCACCGGCGAAGGCCGGCAGCACCGAAATCACCGACCTCGGACCGGCAGTGGTCCAGTTCTCGCTGATGAGTTCCCTCCTGGTGGGCGACATCGCCTACATCGGATCCCGCAATCTCGATCCCGTCCGGATCGTCGCCTTCCACGTGCCTACGGGCAAAGTAGTGGGTGAGACCGTGGTGGCCACGGGCTACAGCATCCAGACCCTGGCCGCCGATCCGGCCGGCCGCTACTTGTACGCCGGTGTCCTGCAGAAGTCCGGCGGCCCACAGCCGAACCTCTACCGCTGGGACCTGGCCACCCTGTCCGCGCCGGCAACACCGATCGGCCAGATCGGCGACCGCGACGTGCGCGACCTCAGCGTGTCACCCGACGGACGGCTCTACGCAGTGGGCGGTGGCAACCCGGGCGCGCCGGCGCTGTGGGAGTACAACCCCGCCACCGGCCAGGTCAGCAACCTGGGCATTCCCGACGCCGGCGCCACCCTGGCCCGCGCGGTTGCGGCAACGGACGCCACCGTGTTCTTCGGCGCCGGCAGTACCCTCAATGGCGGCGGCAGTGCGGGCCGCGCGTGCCTCTACGCCTACAGCCGCGCCACCCAAACCTTCGCGCAGGTCACCCCTGCGGAGATGCTGGCCGATCCCAGCATCCGTGAACTGGCCATCCTTGGAGACAAGCTCCTGGTCGGTTCCGCCGCGTCCACGCAGCAGTCCAAAATCGCGTTGCTGGACTTGGCCAACCCCTCCTCCTATGCCGTTGCGACGTCCATCGGCAAGACCGCCAAGAACTTCACGAACATCGGCGACCAGGTGTACTTCGCCAACGAAACCGGCCTGTGCACCTTTTCACCCGCCACGAATTCGATCGCCCAGCTGACACTCAACGGCCCGTCCCTCGGCGAGATCTGGGGTGTGGACGCACGGAACAACCGGATCCTGGCCACCTCGGGTTACGGCTTCGTGGCCGAGATCGATCCCGGCACGGGAACCATGGTCGTCACCGACCTTGGCGAAGCCGGGGCCTCCGCCACTCCCCAGACGGTCATGGGCATTGCCGCAGGCGCGGGTTACGCCTACGTCGGGGGGAACGGAGTGATCGCCCGTCACTCGCTCGCCACCGGCGGGGTGGCCAACCTGAACGCCCCGGGTGAGGCCAAGGACGCCGTCATTGTGGGCGGTGTCCTCTACACGGGCCAGTACAGCTCGCAGGGCATCTGGACGTACGATCCGCTCAGTGGCCAGCCGATCCACCAGGCCGCCGATTTCCCGGGCGCGCAGAACCGGCCGCTTGACGTCTGCTGGGACGAGGTCAACCGGCTTGTGCTGGTGGCGGCGCAGTCCGATACGGAGGGCGGGGGGTCCTTCTGGACGTACAACCCCGCCACCGGGGCAAAGCAGTGCTTCATCAACCCGATCGACAACCGCCAGCTCCTGCGCGCCGTGGCCACCAGGGACGGTGTCGCGTTCCTGGGTGGCGGGCTGCCAACCCTGGACGGAGCCGGCACCGTTGTCGCCTTCGACCCGGCGGCCGGCCGCGAACTGTGGCGCCTCGATGCCGGGTCCGGCGCGGGGCTGGCAGCCCTCGCCGTGCAGGGCCGCAACCTGTATGGGCTCACGCGCAAGGGCGGCCTCTTTGTCCTGGACATCCCCACCCGGAAGGTGGTGCACCGGGCAGACATCAGCTCCCTGTCCTACGGTTTTGGGGCCCTGGTGGCCAACAGGGGCGTCATCTATGGGGTCTCGGATACCAACGTGTTCCGCTTCGACCCCAAGTCCTTCGAGGTGTCCACCGTCCTCGCCGATACCGACGGCGGGTGGTACAGCGGGTCCCACATCACCAACGATGAAAACGGGTACCTGTACACGATGCGTGGCCGCAACCTGGTCCGCATTGACGACCACCCCCGGAAGCCGTGATGCCCCGGGGAACCGGGGCGGTGCAGCCGGCTGCGGGGTCCATGCGGATCGGGGTGGACATCGGCGGGACCAAAACCGAAGCGGTGGCACTCGACGAACACAACACCGTCCTTTGCTCGCTGCGGCGGCCAACCGACCAAGGCAACAGCGGTGTGCTTCGAACGCTCTTTGACGTGGTTGCGGAGCTGCGCGAAGCCCACGTCCTAGCCGGTTACCAGCTGGCTGCCGTGGGAATCGGGGTCCCGGGGGCCGTGGATCCGGCAACGGGGAAGGTATCAAACGCAGTGAACATCGGCGTGGCGGAACTGGAGCTGGGTGCATTGGCGGAAGCCGGGCTCGGGTTAAAGGTCCACGTGGAAAACGATGTGAATGCCGCTGCTCTGGGCGCCCACCACCTGCTCTCCGACCGGACCTGTGCGGACCAGGGGTCCAGCGCCTACCTGAACCTGGGGACTGGCCTTGCTGCAGGGTTGATCAGCAACGGTGGCCTGGTCCGGGGGGCGGCCGGGGCGGCCGGCGAGATTGGCCACCTCCCCCTGGGCACCACGCAGGAACCCTGCCCCTGCGGCCAGACCGGTTGCCTGGAACTGATCGCTTCCGGCTCGGGCATCGCCCGCCAGTGGACCGGTGCCGGCGAATTCCCCGCAGTGTCGCTCTTTGAGCACGCATTGCTTGGTGATCCGCTGGCGGTTGCGGTCCAGGACAGGTTTTTCCGGGGTTCAGCTGCTGCAATCCGTGTCCTGGGCCTCTCCGTCGATCCTGCCGTGATCTACATCGGCGGTGGTTTAAACGCGTTGGGCGAACCCCTGCTCGAGGGCATCCACAGGGAGTTGGCCCGCACTGCCGGCCTGTCCCCCTTTATCGCCGGCCTGGGCCTGGGCCGCCGCGTCCGGCTGGTCCCGCCCGGACTGCCTATCGGCTCGGCCGGAGCAGCGCTGGCAGCCACCGGTTAGGCAATGTCGCGCAGGGAAGTGGCCCTCACCGGCCACTTCCCTGCCGCCGCAGGCCCTGCACGGCTGCGCCGTCATCAATCCGGACGAGGTTGGGGCCGCGGAGCGTGTAGAGCGCCCCTTGCTCGTCGGCTGTGATGTGCGGTCCGCTGTACCAGCCGCCGTTGATCCCCGCCACCACCACGGAGACGGCGAAAGTCGCCGGGTCGATCCGGAACACGGTGGTGTCGGAGACTCCGTAAACCATCCCCCTGCTGACCGTTAGGGCGCCGAAATCGGTGCACACGCTGCGGAGGTCGCCGGTATGGACCAGCGCCCGGGTTTCCAGGTCGATGACAAACAAACCGGCTGCCCGGCGGGACATGCCGTAAAGGTAACGGCCCTGGATCGCCAGGGCTGCCACCCCTGACGTCTGGCCCGGGTCCAGGCGCCACAGCTCCTGGTTGGTGGTTGGGTCCCACGCCACTACTGTGCTGCGGGGACCGGTGCCGTAGATGTTGTCACCGCCGAGGTAGGCAACACCGTCCTTCGTCGCAACAGCGCGCACCATCTGGAGGGTGTCAATGGGATTGACCTTGGTGGTCACCTGGCCAGTGGCAGGGTTGTAGGCGGCGAAGCAGCCGCCGCCGCCGGTATCGTTCTGGGCGCCTGCAAGAACCAAACCGTTCGTGGCGTCCCAGCAGATGTCGAGCGGCCGGTTCTGGCCTGCCGGCAGCGCGGCAACCTGGTGCGGAAGCTGCCCGGTGGCGGGATCGTAGGCGTAGATTCCCCGTGAGTTGTATTGCCCGGTGTAAAGGATGCCACCCACAACAACAGCGTCCTTGGCCTCGCCGGTGGCGCGGAGATAGGACACCGCCGCCGGGCCTGCCTGGTGCCGCGCGATGGTGCCGGTGCCGCCAACGTAGACGTCGCCCGCACCCGCGGCCAGTCCCATGCACAGCTGCGGACCGCCCGGGGCTCCTGCTCCGGCGAGGTCGTATTTCAGCGCGGTGGCTGTGGCCGGGTTGATGCTGATGACGTCGTAGGACGAACCAGCCACCGCTTGGGATCCGAAGACATCCAGTCCCCAGATGGCTCCCACGTCCTCGGTGAGGATCTGGGTGATCTTCTTGGTTCCGGTGTTGTAGGCCCAGACACCGGGCTCCTTGACGAAGAACACCTGGTTTCCGAGTTGCCGGAACATCACTCCGGTTTTGGGTATAACGGTGTAGTCGGTGTGGTCTGACAGATTGATCAGCACGGACTTTCCCGGTCCCTTGACGCCAACGCCGAGCTGTCCATCGAGAACGTTCAAGGAGGTTACGGACACGCCGGTGGCGACGTCCGCCGGCAGGATGTTCGCTGACATCCTTGTGGCCCGGTCAAAAGCGAACAGCCGGGCGGGGCTCGAACCACTTCCACCGCCCAGGGTGCTGCCGGTTCCGAAATAGACGGTGCTTGCCGTGGCAGCGATGGCTTGGGCAATAGTGGCTCCCGGGTCCGGAACACCCCAGCTGGTGGTGGCGCCGGTGCCGGGATCGTACTCCCACAAGGCCGGCGGATTGGTGGTCTGGCCGCCGCCTGCGGCGTAGACCCTGCCATCCGGAGCGACTGCAAGGGCACGGATGTCACGGTCTCCGGTCTCGGCCACGCCTACCGCGGGCAGGTCCGGTGTGCCAAGGTCCCAGCGGTAGATGTTCGGTTTGCCGTCGATCCCATCACGGAGGACGCCCGCGTACAGGTACCGGCCTGTGGCGTCCGCCGCAAGCGCCTGGATGCTGTAACCCGAACCGAGGTCGGTCCGTGCGGTGATGGTCCCGGTGGGAAGGTGGAACCCTACGATCCGTGCCGGATTCAGGTTGCGGGAGCCGATGTAGACCGTGTCGCCTACCAGTAACGAACTCATCAGGGAGAACTGGACCACTGCGGGTCCCAAGTCGGCGACGGCAGGGCTGTCCGCGGCCAGCCGGCCGGGGTCAGCCATGGCAGTGCCGTCGGCCAGCGCGGCGAAGACAGCGGCGAGGCTCCCGGCGCCTGATGCCTGCAGTAGCCGGCGGCGGTTGAACGTGGCGTTGGCCATGGGAATCTCCTCGTTGAGTTACCTGCGCTGGATGGTCCAGATAGGGAACACTAGCTGCGGCCAGGTTCCGGGGACACCGGTCTGCACAGAACTGAACAGAGGTTGTTGTGGGGCCAGCTGCTGCACTGGCCACTTACTGGGACCTGGTTTCACCGTCCGGCCCGGAAAGGTGGTTCCGCAGTTTCCCGGTAATCCTGCCGAGGTCCGCCAGGTCGTCGGGGGTGAGGGCATCGACGAACAGCTGGCGGATCAGGCGCAGATGCGGGGCCGATGAGGCCCGGAAGAGGCGGGCACCCTCATCGGCAAGCTCCACCACGGCGCCGCGGCTGTCATTGCCGGATTTTGTGCGGTGGATGAGGCCGCGGCTTTCCATCCGGCCCAGGTGGTGGGACAGCCTGCTCCGCTCCCAGCCAATGGCCTCCGCCAGGACCGAGGACCGTAGCCTGCCCTCCTCCGCCTCGCTGAGAGCCAGCAGCACTCCGTAGTCGCCCGGGGAGATACCCGAAGTGGCCTGCAGCCCGGCCGCCATCATCTGGCGGACCACCTCACTGGTTTCCACGTACTCACGCCAAACTGCCAGCTCGCCTGCCGTGGGGCCCCGACGCCCCTGTATGCCGTTCTGATCCACGCGCCCTCCTCGTTGCTTGACATGTCAAGCATAGTGGGGTGATGATTGATGCGTCAATTAACTAATTGACGTATCAATTAAAAGGGCGCGTGACGTCATGATTTTTGGTTTGGACACCTTCGGCGACGTTCCCCTGGACGACGCCGGTAAGCCCGTCAGCCATGCCAGGTCCATCCGCCAGCTGGTGGATGAAGCGGTCCTCGCCGACCAGCTGGGCGTGGACGTTTTCACAGTGGGCGAGCACCACCGCCCGGAGTATTCGGTCTCGAGCCCGGAAACGGTCCTGGCCGGAATGGCCACCGTTACCAAGCGGATCCGTCTGGGCTCCGGGGTGACTGTGCTCAGCTCAGATGATCCGGTGCGCGTCTTCCAGCGTTTTGCCACCGTTGATGCGCTCTCCAACGGCCGTGCGGACGTGATTCTGGGCCGGGGTTCCTTCACCGAGTCCTTCCCGCTGTTTGGGTACGACCTGCAGGACTACAACGTCCTGTTTGAGGAGAAGATCGAGCTTTTCGCCCGGCTCCTCAAGGAAGCACCCGTCACCTGGAGCGGGAGCACGCGGGCCCCGCTGGTGGACGCCGATGTGTACCCCAAGACCGAAGGTGGCCTTAAGACCTGGGTGGGGGTGGGCGGCACGCCGGCCTCCGTGGTGCGGACCGCAAAGTACGGCTTCCCGCTGATGCTGGCCATTATTGGCGGCCAGCCGGAGCGGTTCAGCCCGTTCATCGACCTCTACAAGCGGTCGGCGGGAGAGTTCGGCACCACCGCCTGGCCGGTGGGGATGCACTCCCCCGGCTTCATCGCCGATACCGACAATGAAGCGAAGGAGATCTTCTGGCCCCACTACAAAGTGGTCCGGGACCGCATCGGAGCGCTCCGGGGCTGGCCGCCGGTGCGCCGCGAAGAGTTCGACGCAGAGATCGAACACGGCTCCATGTACATCGGTTCCCCGGACACTGTGGCCAGGAAAATCGCCCGGACCTCGGCAGCCATGGATGTGGGCCGGTTTGACCTGATCTTCACAGCCGGGACCCAACCCATCAGCGCCAGGCTGAAAGCCGTGGAGCTTTACGGCAGCAAAGTAGTCCCCCTGGTCCGCGAGATGCTCGCCGAAAACCCCCGCCCAACGGGGTCTTAACTCCCGCTTTTCCCAGCCCCGCTCACTCCCCCGAAGGACAAACCATGAACATCACCCTCTGGATCATCACCGCACTGCTCGCCCTGGCCTTCCTGGCCGCCGGAGCCATGAAAATTGCGCAGCCCCAAGCAAAGCTGGCCGCCGGCGGACAAGGCTGGGTGGAGGGCTTCTCCGCCGGAGCCGTCAAAGGGATTGGCGGCTTGGAGGTCCTCGCGGCGCTGGGGCTGGTCCTGCCTGCGCTGCTCAACGTCGCCCCCGTCCTGGTTCCCCTGGCCGCAACGGGGTTGTTCCTGCTGATGGTGGGGGCGGCCATCACCCACGCCCGCCGCGGCGAAAAGCCCAACGTTATGGTCAACGCAGTCCTAGGTGTCCTGGCGCTCCTGGTGGCCATCTTCCGGTTCGGGCCCTACGCCTTCTAATACTCCAGACGTGCCCCCGGACCTGGCCCCTGCGGTCCCGGCCCCGGGACGACGCGAAAAGCGGTCAGGGAATCAGCTTCGATCCAGGTCGGATTCGCTCAGGTGGTGCCGGCCGGCCAGTTCCCGCCATTGGTCCTCCCGGCCGGGCATTGACTGTTCGAGGAGCCGGGTGAACGAGTCGACCACTGGTGGGCATTGTTATAGTTGCAATATAATAATAGAATGAGCGTATGCTGATCCGTTTGACGCCAGATAACGCGTCGCCCCTCCATGAGCAGATTGCCGGCGCGATCCGTCAAGGAATCCTGGAGGGCTCACTCGTCGATGGGGAACGGCTGCCGGCAGCAAAGGCGCTCGGTGAATCGCTCGGCGTAAGCCTGCATACCGTTCTGCACGCCTACCAGGACCTGCGCGGGCAGGGCTTGATCGAGCTGCGCCGCGGACGGGGTGCTGTTGTGACCGCACCCGAAACGGCATCCCGCGAACACGCCACACGGATTCTCGACGAAGCAGCCCGACAACTCGCAGGCCTGGGTCTCTCGACCGAGACGACTCTTGCGCTGTTCCGGCAACGACTCGACAGGGGAAAAGCTTCATGACGACGGATACAACACACCGCTCGGTGACCGAACCAGATCCACGGTTTTGGCTCGGCGCGTTCCTACCCACAGCGGCAGTGCTTGTCGGCGCCCTCGCCCTTACCTTCAGTTGGAGCGGTCGGCTGCCGTCGCCCGTCGCCCAAAAATGGGACTGGTCCACTCAGGACGTCATTACCGTCGCACCACTCTGGCAAGGAGTGCTCTCCCTCGCTGTTCCGTCCGCGGGGGTGCTGATCTTCCTGGTGTTCTTGAAGTGGACAGGCAAACTCACCGGATGGGGGCGGCGCATCTCCATCGCCGCTCTCGCAGGAATCGCCGTCTTCACTGCCGCGTCGCTTCCGGTCATGCTCAATGGCCAGGTCGGGCTCACGGACCCACAGCTTGCCCCCGACCCACGCACCATCATGGGCGTCACCGCGGCGCTCAGCCTCGCCTACGGAATCCTCACAGCCCTCATCGCCGGCGGACGCCCGCTCGCGACCCCGGCCGCGGGCACCACACCCACTCCGGCCCTCGAGTTGGAACCCAACGAGCTCGCCGTGTGGACTACCACGACCACCGCCTGGGTGTGCCTGCTCGGCGGCGGCTTACCGGGGCTAACCCTGATCATCCTTGGCAGCACCACACCGGTCTGGGGCCTGGCCATCCCTGGTGGGATATTACTGGCGCTGGGGATTACCACCGGCCGATGGACCATCACCGTCGACCACAAGGGCCTGACCTGCACCACACTCCTCGGCTTAGGCCGCTTTGCCGTCCCGGCCAGCCCGGGAGCTGCCGCCGAGGTAGTCAACGTGCACGGATTGTCCGAGTTCCTCGGCTGGGGCATCCGCGTAGGAGGATCCAGCTCCATCGGCCTGATCTTCCGCAACGGGGAAGCTCTCCGCGTCCAGGGACCCAACGGCTACAGCCTCACCGTCACCACCTATGACGCCACAACAGCAGCAGCCCTCTTCAACGCCCAAACAGCCCGTCGCCACACCACTTAAACCGTTCTCCCGACGCAACCGGGAGCCCCCGGCCGGGGGCTGCACCGCCCCTCCCGGCCTGGCTTCCGTCAACAGCCGGCTGACGCCGTCAGGATTTCTCTGTGGCTTCCGGGTCCTCTTCGGGCTCAAAGCTGTTCGGCTCGCTGCCGGCACCCACGCCCACGCCGTCGTCCCCGCCGGGGATCCCGCCGTCGTCCGCGCCCCTGGCATCAGCAGCACGATCCTTGTCATTGTCCTTGTCCGGGTCCTGCGGCGGCAGCGATTCGGGTGAGTTGATGGACATGGCATCTCCTTTAATAGCCCGGGCTTTCACGCTAACAGCCCGGTGCGGCAAAAGAACCTGCTCCGCCGGGGAAATTCTGCCTACTGCGTCATTCGGTAGCCCACGCCGCGGACCGTCTCCAGCCACCGCGGCTGCCGCGAATCGTCACCCAGCCGCTGCCGCAGGGAGGCCACCTGCGCACCGAGGGACCGCTCCTCACCGGCGCTGACAAACGAGCGCGAATCGGCGCGTTCCTGCCGCAACTGCCGCACCAGCTGCGCCTTCGTGAGGACATTCCTGCCGTTTTCCATCAGGATCACCAGCAGGTCGAACTGGTTGGCGGACAGCTCCACCGGCTGTCCGTCCAACGCCGCCTGCCGCCCGGCAGGGTCCACGGTCAGTCCGCGGTGGGCAAGGTCCGCCGGGCCGTCCGCGACGGCGGCAGGCACCCCAGGCGCGGCAGGCACCGATGGAACCGGCGCGGCCCCCTCGCCTGCAGCTTCCGCCGGAACGGCAGCGATGCTCCGGGGCCTGCGCAGCAAGGCCGCAATCCTGGCGCGCAGCTCCCTCGGGCTGAAGGGCTTCACCAGGTAGTCGTCAGCTCCGGTTTCGAAGCCCATCAGGGCGTCGGCCTCGTCCGCCTGCCCGGAGATGATGATGAGGTAGGCGTCGCTGAAGGAACGGATCCGGCGCACGGCCTCAAGCCCGTCAAAGTCGGGCAGCCCCACGTCCATGGTGACCACGTCAGGGTGGAACTCGCGGACGGCCGCCACAGCTTCCTGGCCGGTACCCACGGCATGGACGGTGAACCCGGCCTGCTGGAGCACTTTTTCCAGCAGCCCCCTGGTTTCCTCGTCGTCCTCCACCACTAACGCCATGCCGCGTTGGGCCATGCTTTTCACGTCCTTTTGCCTTGGGTCCGGCCGCGGTAGTCCGGTGGGCCTGCGGTCCGGAATCCGGCCCTGGGCGTCCCGTGACGTGCGGACGGCGGAAATTTCAGCACTTATGTGCCGCGCATTTCCCTCAGCTGTTCGGAGCGCCTCGACAAAAAGATGGCTGTAATTCCCTTCATAACATGCAAATTTACCGCTATAAATCCGGGTGCGGAAACCATAATGGGCGGAAAGCGTACCAGCTGAAAATTGCGCTGAAATTGCGTTTATCCTGAGCGGAATACCGCTGCTTCTTGAAGGACTTCCCCTATTGCAAACTTCCATTGTTGTGCCCCATGATCTAGCTACGCCAAAAAGCGGCGTACTTGCTCGCTGGGAGCAACTGACAAAGGGGCCTGCATGTCTCGTTCTTCTTCTCCGGTCTCATCACGGCTCCGCCGGACCCGGACGGCTGCCATGATCTTCACCGCGGCCCTGGCCATGCTGACCACCATCCCTCCCGCCAATGCTGCAGACACAACCCCCATGGACCCGAATCCGGGTCCGGCCGGGAGTTTCAGCTGGAAGGGTTTTAACTGGGAAAAGCGCTTCTGGGGCGGCTCACCCCAATTCAACGGGCAATTTGCCGCTGCGAATGTTGTTAACCCGGATGCCAACGGCTACATCTCCATGAAATTGACCAACCCCACCGGCACCGCACCCGTGGCCTCGGAATTCCAGTCGACCCGCAAGGGATTCGGCTACGGGACCTACAGCACCACCGTGGAGAAGGACCTCAGCATCCTGCAGAAGGAAGTGGTGTGGGGCTGCCTCTTCACTTACGACCCGGATGCGGAGCCCGGCTACAACGAGATCGACCTGTGCGAGGCCTCGGCGTGGGGCGGCGGCGCAAGCTATGGCGAATCATGGCCGGTGACCCAGGGCCACGGCTACTGGTTTGATGCCACCAAGCCGCCGGGACAGGGCAATAACACTGTCGCGTTCGGCGTCACCTCAAGTTCCATCACCACCCACAGGATGGTGTGGGAACCCGGCAGGATCACCTTTGAGACCTTCGCGGGCACCGGCTACACCGGTGCCCTGTTGAAGCGGACGGTCCTGGAAGGGACCACGGTGCCGGTCCCGGCCCAGGAACAGGTGCACTTCAACCTGTGGGTCACCGGCGGCGGGGGCGGCAATCCGGCCGCTGTTAAGGCGGAGACCGTCAAGATCCGCGATTTTTCGTTTGTGGCAGCCCCGGCCCCTTCCATCAGCCTCCGGGCGGCCACCAGCACGTACACCGGCGGCTACACCACCAACAGCATGAAGTGGACGGGAGCCCAGGGAGACACTGTCACGCTTTGGATGAACAACATCCAGAAGGTGGTGCCCAACACCGGAAGCTTCCCCCACAGGTACAAGGGAACCGCCGACTACGCCTATAAGGTCTGCGACGCCAACGGCTGCTCCAACGTGGTCAACCCTTAGCCCGGCGTGCTGCGGGACTTACCCTGCCGGACAGGGCGAATCCGGTTTCCGGATGCGTGCCCTGCCCGGCAGGAGCTTCGTTAGGACTTCCTGATGCGGACCGGGACGATCCGCTGGATGGCCAGTCCCAGGGCCAGGAGGGCGAAGGCCGCCAGCGCGAACCAGAAGATGTCCCCTGCGCCGGTCATGGCCAGGGTTCCGGAACCGGCGCCTGCGGCAGCGGGAAGTGCGGGGTTGTTGTACATGGTGTTACCAGGCTTTCTTTTTGTTGAATGCTGCGTCGGCATAGGCCTTCGCATGGACCGCCTGCAGGAACAGGTCAATCACGATTTCGTACATGGTGGCGGCGGCAAGCATGTAGCGCCAGCCGCGGAGCCGGACGGTGATCACGCGCTCGAGGATGAACACGCCGGTCACGGCCAGCCAGAAGGGCTGGATGTTCATTCCCGCGCCGCTGATCAGCGCAAACGCGATGGTGCTGAAGTAGGCGATGGTGACAACCACACCCACCATGGCCAGGATCTGGCGGCCCCAGTAGGGCTTGGTGACCCAGGTCCAGCCGTACTGCACGCAGTTCTCCACGGCGCCGCGCTTCCAGCGGAGCCGCTGGGCCCACAGTTCCCGCCACGTGGGCATCACTTCGGTGACCAGCGTGCAGTCTGCCGGCGAAAGGATCCGGTACTTGAGTGTCAGCAGGGCGAAGGAGAGTTCGTTGTCCTCGGTGAGCACCGACGTGTCGTAAACGCCGCCGCTGCCGTTTCCGGGAGGCAGGGCGCCGGAAAGCCGGCCCGCCACCACGTCGCGCAGGGTCCGGACCCGGAACAGTGCCGCGGTGCCGGTCACCACCAGGCATTTGCCGTTCAGCCGGCGGACGTCGCGGGCGTACCGGGCGTATTCGTTGCGCTGCAGGTGGCCCACAAATCCGCCGCCGTGGCCGCCCTTGAAAACGCCGCCGACGGCGCCAAGCCGGGTATCGGAGAGCAGGTGGCCTACGGCGAGCTCAATGAAGTCGTGGGACAGCTGGGAGTCGGCGTCCTGGACCAGGATCATGTCTTCCGGTTTGCCGGTGGGCAGGAGCCCGGACAGGACGTAGTTGAGGGCGCCGGCCTTCTTGTCGGTGTTTCCCACGGTCCGGACCACCTCGGCGCCCGCGGCCACGGCGATGGCTTCGGTGGCGTCGGTGCAGTTGTCGGCCACAACGATGATGCGGTCCGGGACCAGCGTCTGGTTCTGCAGGGAGGTCAGGGTCTCAAGGATCCCGGCTTCTTCATTGTGCGCGGGAACCAGCACGGTGATCCGTGCCGGACCCCCTTGCGTGGTGGGTCCGGGGCGGAGTTCTTCGCCCTGCGGCCCCGTCTGTGTGTCTTCCATGATTCCCGTCGATCCTCCGCAGCAACATTTCCTTGCTGAGAGTGTTCCAACGGAAACGCAAGCATTTGGCACCGATCAGGCAGGAAAACCGCAAGCTTGGGTCAAGATCATGACGGGCCTAAAGGCGGCGGCGGCGTACACTTCTGAACCCCGAAGTCCCCGGGGTTTTACGGGATTCAGCGGCGCGGCACTTGGCTGCAGCGCCGCCGTCGTACGGTCCGTGGAAGCGTGCCGGCCGCCCGGGTCTACGAGCCGCCCAGGTGGTGGACCGTGAAGGCGGTGAGGAAGCCCAAGGAAGCCGTCAGGCCGGTGAGGTTGTGGTGCTCCTCGAACGCCTCGGGGATCATGGTGTCGGCCAGCATGGCCAGGATGCCGCCGGCGGCAACCGAGGTAATGAAGGCCACCAGCTCACCGGAAGCGTTCTCCAGCGCCACGTATCCCAGCAGCGACGCCAGCCCGGACAGCAGCGCGATGCCGCCCCACAGGCCAAAAACGTAGCCGGCGCTGCGGCCGGATTTTTTCATGCCGGCGGTCCCTGACAGCCCCTCGGGGACGTTGGAGATGAAAACGGCAGCCATCATGGCCGGGCTGACGGCGCCGCCCGCCAGCATGCCCACACCCAGGACCACGGACTCGGGCACGCCGTCCAGCAATGCGCCCACCGCGATGGCGGACCCGCTGCCGGGGCTGTCCTGCTCGGACGGCTGCTGGCCGCCGGAACGCTTGCGGTGTTTGGCGCCGGCCCGGGCCAGCAGCATGTTGGCGCCGACGTACACCACCGCGCCCGCCATGAACCCTGCCACCGTGGGCCACAGCCCGCCGCCGGCCACCGCTTCATCGACCAGTTCGAAGGCCAGGGCGGAGATCAGCACGCCCGCGCCGAACGCCATCACGGTGGAGACCACCTTGGGCGGCAGCTTCCAGCGCCAGGACACGGCCGCTCCCAGCACCAGCGCCGCCCCCGCGGCAGTACCCCACGCAAACGCCTGCAGCCACACCGGCATACGATCCCACTCTCCGGTTCCCGCAGGAACCACTCCGGCGGGGCTGTTCCCGTGGCGGGACGCCCCAAGGGCCACAGTAGTTCAGCGCACCCGCCGGGCAGAATTGATGGGATCTTGACCCAAACCTTGCAGGGCCCTGACATTGCGGGTTCACGCTGGTGCCATCAGACCAACCAGCTTATGGGGAGCAGGAAACGGCATGGCACAGAGGGCAGCTCTTGACGACGGCGTCATCGCAGTGGATGGCGTCCTCACGGACCAGCATCCGCTGGACTTCCACGCATTGGGGCTGGCCGGATGCATCGACCGCCTCACCGGGCCCCTGCGCCGGCGCGGCACCACCATCAACTGGGACACTCCGCACTGGGGCATCGAGATCCCGCCGGACTGCGCCACCCTTCTGTACCAGTCCGCCCGCGAAGCCCTCAGCAACGCGTTCAAGTACTCGGATGCGTCCCGGCTCACGGTGCAGCTTTCGGCGGTGCACCACGGTATCCGCCTGGTGGTGGCCGACGACGGCACAGGCTTTGACAGCCACAGCGCCACTTGCGGGCGGCACCACGGCTATGGGTTGCGTCTGATGGCAGTGGCAGTGCATGAGGCAGGCGGTTCCCTGGACATCAACTCAACCCCGGGCGCCGGCACCAGCGTGACCGTGACCCTGCCACTCGACTAGGTCACGGCCTGGCCGGCGCCGCGTGGTTCGTCAGCGGGAGAGTTTGCCCTCGTCAGGCTCTGCATCGCCGATATGGCCGGGCGCGTTGGCCGCCAGGACCCGTTCAACAAAAGCCCCGTATTCCTCCATGTAGTGGCTCAGGAACTTGCGGGTGGCCTCGTCCTTGACCTCGCCGTCGTCGCCGAAGGCACCGGCGTCGTACTTAACGTAGGCCTCCGGGGCGTTGAGCTGCGGTGCGTCCAGGAAGCTGAGCACGCTGCGCATCGAGGACTGCATCACCGCGGTGCCGATGCTGCCCGGTGAAGTGCCGATGATGCCCGTGGGCTTCCGGGCGAACGAGTTGGTGCCCCACGGCCGGGAACCCCAGTCGATGGCGTTCTTCAGGGCACCGGGGATGGACCTGTTGTATTCGGGTGAGACGAACAGGATCCCGTCAGAGGCTTCGATGGCCTCCTTCAGCGCACGGCCAGCGGGTGGAAAGTCCGCGTCGTAGTCGTAGCTGTACAGCGGCAGGTCCTTGATGGGGATTTCCGTGAACTCCAGGTCGTCCGGGGCCACCGAGATCAGGGCCTTGGCCAGGATCCTGTTGATGGAGCCCGCTGCCAGGCTCCCCACGAAATAGCCGATCTTGTACGGTGCCATGCGCGTTCCTTCCGTGGCCGGCTCAGGCCGGCCGTGCTTGGATCCTGCCAACAAGGTCCGCCGCAATTCTTCCGGCGGTGTGCTGCCGCGGTGCTGGTTTCCGGAGTGCTGACTGCCGGACCCTGCCGGTAGCGGGCACCGATTATGGGAGACCGGCCAGATGAGCTGCGACGGTGCTGCTCACTGCATCATCAGCCAAGCACAGTTGCCCCGCTGCGGCCAGAGCGGAAAGCGATCCAGCCCGAAAGAAGACACCTGACTGCGGCGGGCCCTTGCCTTGGCCGTCACGGCGGACTAAATTGAAACGAATCAGAAAGCGCTTTCCCGGACGATAGTGCGGTGTCTGCAGCGCACCACCTCCCTACGGATTTGGATCCCATGACGGTCAATACCCCCATCAGATGGCTCGACGGCGAAGCGCCGGCTGAGATCAGCGGCGGCACCACGTGGGGCATGCCCTTTGCCCGCGGTTCCGTGGCAGGCCCGGAACTCCTCAACGTGACGGACGATCTCGGCGCACCGGTGTCCAGCCAGGCCTGGACCCTCGCCACGTGGCCTGACGGATCCCTGAAATGGGCGGGCTTGGCCCTGCCGGCGAGCAGTACACCGGCGGCGGGGTACCGCGTCGGCGCGGGTGGAAGCGCCGCAGGCGCGGGTGGAAGCGCGGCAGGCACCGGCGGGGGCGCAGCAGGCACCGGCGAAGGTGGGCCAGGCGTCGGCGAGGGCGGGCCAGGCGTCGACCACACGAGCGGCCGTGATGCCGCCGCCGCGACACCCGGACCCGTCCTGCACATCACCGAAGCACCTGACGCCATCACCGTGGATACCGGAAAGCTCCGGATGGTCCTTCCGCGCAGCGGCACCACACTGTTCAACAGCCTCACCCGTGACGGCCGCACCGTGGCACGGGACGCCCGCCTGGTCAGCCTGCTGCAGGACGAAATCCCCGAGGGCGCCGGAACGGCCAGCCGGGAAGCCTTCACCGGCGAGGTCACCGCCGTCGTGCTGGAACAGGACGGCCCGGTCCGGGCGGTGGTCCGCGTTGAAGGCCGGCACCGTCCGGATGCCTCGGACAGCGGACGCAGCCACTGGCTGCCGTTTGTGGTGCGGTTCTACTTTTCAGCCAACGCGCGCAGCGTGCGGGTGGTGCACTCCTTTATCTGGGACGGCGATGCGGACCGGGACTTCCTGGCCGGGCTGGGGATCCGGTTCACGGTGCCGCTGGAGGCGGAACTGCACAACCGCCACATCAGGATCGCCGGAGCTGACGGCGGTTTCCTGGCCGAGGCCGTCCGCGGCCTGACGGGCCTTCGCCGGGATCCCGGCGAAGAAACCAGGGCTGCGCAGATTGCCGGCCGGCCCACCCCGCCCGCGGAGAGCTGGAACCCGGAGGTTTCCGGACGCCTGCACCTGATCCCGGCCTGGAACGACTACACCCTGACCCAGCTCAGCGCTGACGGTTTCGAACTCCGGAAACGCACGGCCGCCGGGCATGCCTGGGTGGGCATCTCCGGGGGAACCCGGTCCGCAGGGTTCTGCTCGCTGACGGACACCCGGGGCGGGCTGGGCGTGGGCATCAAGGATTTCTGGCAGTCCCACCCGGGCCAGCTGGACATCCGGGGCGCGGCAACCGGGGAAGCCTCGCTGACCGCCTGGCTCTACTCCCCCGAAGCCCAGCCCATGGACCTGCGGTTCTATCACGACGGGTTGGGGCAGGACACATTCGCCGAACAGCTCGAAGGCCTTGAAATCACCTACGAGGACTACGAGCCCGGCTTCGGCAACCCCACCGGCATTGCCCGCACCCATGAGTTAACTCTCTTCGCCTACGGTGCCACCCCGGAAACCGAAAGCCTCGCCGCGGACGCCGCGATGGCTGCCGCACCGGCACTGCTGCAGGCCGGCCCGGACTACCTGCATTCGGCGGGGGTGTTCGGCGACTGGGATCCCGTGGACCGCAGCACCGCAGCGCGCGCCAAGCTTGAGGACAGCCTGGACTTCCTGTTCGACTTCTACCAGGGCCAGGTGGAGCAGCGCCGCTGGTACGGCTTCTGGAACTACGGCGACGTGATGCACACCTACGACTTCGACCGGCACGTATGGCGGTACGACGTGGGCGGCTATGCGTGGGACAACTCCGAGCTCTCCCCGGACCTGTGGCTCTGGTATTCGTACCTGCGCTCGGGCCGGGCGGACATCTTCCGGTTCGCCGAAGCCATGACCCGGCACACCGGCGAGGTAGACGTCTACCACCTGGGTCCGTGGCGCGGCCTGGGGTCCCGGCACAACGTCCAGCACTGGGGCTGCAGCGCCAAGCAGCTGCGCATCAGCACCCCTGCCTACCGCCGGTTCTACTACTACCTCACGGCCGACGAACGCACCGGCGATTTGCTCACGGAGCTGGTGGACAGCGACACGAACTTCCTGGGGCTTGATCCCGTCCGCAAGGTCCGGCCCGACGCCGACACCTACCGCCCGGACCGCGCAGCGCTGGGCGTGGGCCTTGGCACGGACTGGGGCTCGTTGGCCGCCACCTGGCTCACCGACTGGGAGCGCACCGGCAACCCGCGGTCCCGCGACCGGCTGCTGGGCACCATGGCGGACATCGGCAAACTCAAGCACGGCTTCCTCACCGGCGAAGCGCTGTACAACCTGGACACCGGCCGGTTCGACACCAGCCGGGACCTGATCCAGGTGTCCCACCTCAGCGCGGTCTTCGGCCTGGTGGAAATCTGCAGCGAACTGGTGGACCTGGTGCAGGACCCGGACTTCGAACGGGCCTGGCTGCAGTACTGCCGGCTCTTCCTCGCCACGCCTGCGGAGCAGGAGGAAGCCGTTGGCCTGCCGCTGCCCGGGATCTACCTCACCCAGGCGCACAGCCGGCTGACTGCCTGGGCCGCCGCCCGGCTGGACGATCCGGACCTGGCCGCCCGCGCATGGGAAAGCTTCGCCGAGGGCGGCGAGCACCTCAACCACGAATCGGCGTTTACGCTGCGGAGCATTGAACCCCCGTACGTCCTGCTGCCGGTGGACGAGGCGCCAACGGTGTCCACCAACGACACCGCCCAGTTCGGCCTCGCCGTCATCCAGAACCTGGCGCTGGTGGGCAAGCACCTGCGCTGAACCACAAAGACGGACGACGCCGGCACTCGGCCGGGCCGGCAACGGAACCCGGGTGCCGCCGTCGTCCGCCCTGCAGAACCGCCGTGCCGAACCGCGGCCACCGGTACGCCCAAAGGGGCCCTTCGGGCGTTGGCGGAAGCGTCCCGAAGCCCATGATCATGGGCTCTGGTCCGGCCTATCCAGCGCCGGTATGGTGTGCCTGGCGGAGGGATGGGCATATCTGAACGCCGCCACGGCGCGCCAGTCATTTCGGGGATTGCATGCGTCGAAACGGGTCCCGTACAACTCTCCATTGTCACGGGTTCCGTGCCGGAGCAAACTTGAATGGACGGCACTATCCCGTGCCGCCCGCGGGGCCACCCGGCTGCGGGGCCTCACAGTTTCCTGTAGCGGCCTGGTGGATCGATGCGCCCCGTGACGCCCCCCGGAAGGACTGCCAGGCGTTTCCGTCATCTCGTGCCCTTGGTGGCAATCGCCCTGGTCGGATGTCTCGGCGCCTGCGAGTATGAGTCCAAGGACGCCTCCCGCCTGCCCTCCCCTGCTCCGGCCACCGAGGCTTGCGCGGTTCCGCCGGGGCCGGACGGCGGCGGCACCGCCACGATCCCGCCACTGCCTGACGGCGGCGAAATTGACGCCGGCGCCTACCTCGTCCTCGCCCCCGGCTACCCGGTGCCTTTTGAGATCACCGTCCCAGCCGGCTGGTCCAGTGAAGACGGCGATGGCCTGCGCAAAGACGACCCGGATCACCCGGATGACATGGCAGTCTTCGTGGGTTGGTGGTCCGCCGGCTATGTGCCGACGGACGCTTGCGCGTGGGAGGGCGCTCTCGTCCGGATCGATCCGTCGGCCAAGGCCTTCGTCGACGCGGTCACGGCGCAGGCGTCAACGGCGAGCACCCCTCCCGTGGAGGTCAAGGTTGGCAACTATTCCGGCTTCGAGTTCGACCACGCCATCGAGGGCAACATGGACGTCACAGCCTGCGACCGCGGCAAGTTCTGCATCCACTCAGAACTCTCCAACGAGTGCACACGCTGGTACTCAACCCGGGAAGAGCATGAAGCGTACCGGGTGGTCGACCTCTACGGGCAGCGCGCCGTGAGCTGGGTGGTCCAATTCCACGAAGCGATCAATCCGGAGCTGACCAATGAGGCGCGCACCGTCTTCGACTCGATCGTGTACAGGTCCGGCCAGTGACCGGCTCTGCCGGAGAAATCAGGCCCCGCCTTCACACCCAACCGGGACTGTCGCCAAACCTGATCCCCTCCGGCCCCTCTGGAATCCGGGTCTTCGACGCTATATGGTAAGCATACTGATGAATGTTCGAATGTTCCTCAGGTTCGTGTAGACAGCAAAGGAGTAGCGATGAGCACCAAGGTGGAAAAACGCATTCTGGTCAACGTTCCGGTCAGCACTGCTTACAACCAGTGGACCCAGTTCGAAGAGTTCCCGCACTTCATGGGCGGAGTCAAGAGTGTCCGGCAGCTCAGCGACGACCGGCTGGAATGGGTGGCCGAGATCGGTGGCATCCGCCGCCAGTGGGAGGCCCGCATCCTGGAGCAGGTGGTGGACCGCAGGGTTGCCTGGGCGGCAACCGAGGGTGCCACCAATGCTGGCGCCGTGGAGTTCGAGGATGTGGGCGGCGGTCAGACGTCCCTGCAGTTGACCCTCGAATACGAACCGGAAGGCCTGATCGAAAAAGTCGGTGACAAACTCAATGTCGTGGACCGCCAGGCCGAGGCCGACCTGCAGCGCTTCAAGGAGTTCATCGAGGACGAAGGCTACGCCAGCGGAGCCTGGCGTGGGACCGTGGACCAGGGCGGGACCGTGGGCACGCCCGGCGTCGAGGACGCCGCCGGTTCGCGTGGGGATTCCGGCAAGGCAGGCATCTCAGGAGCCGTAGCCGCAGGCTTGGGCGTCGCAGCCGCCGCCGGCGCCGTTGCCGCCGTGGGCGCCGCCACTTCAAAGCAGGACGACACAACACGGGGAACCGTTCCTCCCGTCACAGTGGAACCTGTGCCGGCCGCTGGGGCCGGCAGTCCGGCCGCCACCCCCGTGGTGGACGTTCCGGTGGAAAGCACAACGCCGGGCACTGGCTCGGCGGGTTCCGTCGCCGACCTGGGGGATGACAGGATCGGCCACACCTTTGACCAGACGAACGGTTTGGTGGACACGTCCGGAGAATCCGACGGTACGGCTGAGGGAGACCTTGCGAGCAAGGGCGAGCGCGAAGACGGCGGATTGCCGGCGGTCCCGTTGCCGCCCATCAACAACAACCTGCGCCAGCCCTGACCCTGCGCCGCGATCCCGCCTTCGGGTTGCCGGGGGCGGGTCCGGCGTCGGCCGTTCCCTAACAGCGGTTGTCGAACCGCCTCTTCCCTAACCTGCCGTTCCAAAACCGCCCGTACCTAACCGGCCGTCAGTGCCAGGGCTGCGACGGCCGCCAAGACGGTCAGCGGGCCCACCAGCAGGCCGAAGACGGCGAACCCCTTCCAGGAAATCAACACGTTCATTTTTTGCAACCGGTCGTGCCACAACAGCGTGGCCAGCGAGGCCCAGGGCGTGATCAGCGGGCCTGCATTAACGCCGATCAGCAGCGCCGCGAGCCGGAGCGGGGACCCTGCAACTGCTTCAAGGGCCAGGTAGGCCGGCAGGTTGTTCAGCAGGTTGGCGCCCACCATGCCGGTGGCGGCCAAGCGGAGCAGCTCCCCGGCGTCGTCCCCCTGGCCGGACAGGGCGGACAGCAGCGCGGGCGCCCCCAGGTGCTGGGCTGTTTCCATGACCAGGAACAGGCCTGAGGCGAACAACAGCAGCGACCACGGCACCAGCAACGGCGAGAGCACTGCCCGCCTCCGGACCGCGAAGATCACGGCGAGCATGAGGGCCGCGCCCGTCGAGGGAATCCACACCGGCACCCCGGAAACAAGCATGACCAGCAGGACGGCCAAAACGCCCGCACTGCCGTACAGCAGGACCCGGTCCGGCACGTTTTGCGGAGCGGCGTCCAGTGGTGGCTGGTACTTCCGGGCCAGGTCCTTGCGGAAAACAACTGCGATGAACGCCAGCGGAATGATGATGGCCACCAACGCCGGCGCAAGCATGAGCCGGGCAAACTGCAGCGGCGTGATCCCTCCCATCGCGTGCTGGGCCAGGAGGTTGGTCAGATTGGAGATGGGCAGCAGGAGGCTGGCCGTATTGGCCAGCCACACGGTGGTGAGGACAAAGGGCAGCGGCGGGAGCTTTGCCTGGCGTGCCAGGGTCACCACAACGGGTGTCAGCAGGACTGCCGTGGTGTCCAGGGACAGAAAGATGGTGGTCACACAGGCGGCAGCTGACACCAGCAGCCACAGCAGGACGCTGCTTCCCCGGCCCCACTTCCGCAGACGCCGGGCCAGGAGCTGGAACAGGCCGGCCTCGCTGACCAGCTCGGTCACCACCGTCATGGCCGCCACAAACACCAGGATGGGGGCGACGCGCTCAACGAGTGCCCCGAAATCAGCGGCCGGAACCACACCAAAAAGGGCTGCTGCGCCGCCGGCGGCCAGCAGGACGGCACCGATGATCGCCAGACGCATGACGGGAGCATATCCGACGAACCCGGGAATACCGGCGCCGGCCGCCCCTTTGGGGACGACCGGCGCCATGAGGTAAAAGCCGGTGCGGTTGGCCCGCAGGTTTCTGCTTGCTGCTACTCGCCGCTGCCGGAATAGGTCACGGCCGGCATGGCCGGGGTGGCCATGCCCTCGCCCAGGTAGAAGCTGGGGTGCGGGGGCTGGTTGTAGCCCACGGTCTCCCGCGCAACGCCGGTACGGTACATGGGATCGTGCATCAGGGTGCGGAGCCGGATTTCGGTGGGTGAGGTACTGGTGTAGATCCGCAGTTCGGTGCTGTCCGTCGACGGGAAGACCAGTTCCTCCCGCCAGTCGCCCAGGAGGTCAGCCTGGAGCGACGGGTTGCCCTTGGTGTGGTTGTTGGTGCGGGCGCCGGTGGCGGTCAGCAGGTTATCGCTGGTTTCGGTTTCCCAGTTCCATTTGGAGATGGTGGGAACGCCCACGCCCGCTACGGCATCAAAGTTGTGGTCGACAATTTCGCGGAGCAGGTCGCCGTCCCACCAGGCCATGAAGTTGGCGGCCGGAATTTTGTCGGAGATCCGTTCCCCCTTGGCTGACATAAGGAACCCCACGGGTGAGTTCCAGGCGGCGTCGCCACCCACGGCCCAGCTCTCGGAGCCGGCGAATCGCGGGTCGATATCGCCGGTGGCGCCGCGGCCGGTGTCCTTGATGGCGGGGATGCTCCACAGCACCTCACCGGTGGCGGCATCGCGGAAGGTGGCGCCCCGGTTGCCGCTCTGGCTCATGCTTTCGTGGACCGCGAACGTTTCCAGGCCGGGCCGGGCCGGGTCCAGGTCTCCGGTGTGGATGGCGTCGCCGTGGCCCAGCTTGGTGTTGTACAGCGGGGTTCCGTCGTCGTCGATGGTCATGGAGCCAAAGACAAACTCGTCCTTGCCGTCCTGGTCAACGTCGGCCACGGACAAGTTATGGTTGCCCTGGCCCTTGTACTGGTCGCCGGCGACGTCGGAATCGAAAGTCCAGCGCTTCACCAGCTTGCCGTCCACCAGGTCATAGGTGACCAGGACCGCCCGGGTGTAATAGCCGCGGCTGAACATCATGGACGGCTTCTCGCCGTCGAGGTAAGCGACGCCGGCCAGGAACCTGTCCACCCGGTTGCCGTAGTTGTCCCCCCAGGAGGCCACGGATCCGCGCGGCGGATCGTACGGAACGGTGTCCATGATGGTGCCGTCGGCCCCCTTGAAGACCGTGAGGAATTCCGGGCCGGACAGCACGTAGCCGGCGCTGGTTCGGTAATCGGCCGCGGCGTCCCCGATGACGGTGCCTGCCGCGTCCGTGGTACCGTCCGCCGTCTTGAAGGCCACTTCCGCCTTGCCATCGCCGTCAAAATCGTAGGCAAGCATCTGCGTATAGTGTGCCCCGGCCCGGATGTTCCGGCCCAGGTCGATCCGCCACAGCTTGGTGCCGTCCATCTTGTAGGCATCGACAAACACGTTGCCGGTGTACCCGGCCTTGGAATTGTCCTGGGCGTTGGACGGGTTCCAGAGCTGGATGATCTCGTAGCTGCCGTCGCCGTCCAGGTCCGCCACACTGGAGTCGTTGGCGGAGTAGGTGTACGCCTTGCCGTCAGGGGTGATGCCGTCCGCCGGTTTGTCCAGCGGGATGGCCAGATAGTCGTGGGCCAGCGGGGTGAATTCCGCACTGAGTTTGTCCTGGCCGTTGCCGTTGCCCACGGTTTTGATGACATATTTCGAGTCGGCCGTACCGGCGGGATCAACGAAGGTGGTGGTGTCCCGGATGGGCTGCTTGGTGATTTGCTTGCCGTCCCGGAGAACCTGGAAGCCGATGCTGTCCTTGTCCAGGCCCAGCATCCGCCAGCCCAAGGTGACACCCTGGTCTGTCAGCACCGCAACGGGCGCCCGGTCCAGGTTTTCAACCTGCCGCTTGAGCGCGGTGGCGCCGGCTGCCGGCTGGCCCGGATTTCCCGGGGCGGCCTGGGCCAGGGACACACCCGTGAAGGCCAGTGCTGCTGCCGTTATCGACGCGGCGGCCGCAAGCGGGACGGTTTTCCAGCCGCGACTGCGGCAGCCGGGGTCCTGCGGGGATTTGTTGTGCGAGGGATAAGTCAAAGAACATCTCCTTTGATGCTGCGGCACCTGAGGTGGCGCGCTAACGGGCTTGGAACGTTTCATTTCTCGGCCGAAAGGCGCCTGTCACTATTTTTGACAGGGGCTTTACAGCAGCAGTAAACGCTTTCTGCCTTTTTGTTTTATCAGGTGCTGCTTGACGAGGTCAATGGTTTGCCGTGAGGAAATGGGAGAAATTGTTCCGTTACGTACAGTTCCCACCCTGGCGCCCGGCAGGTCAAAGGCAACTGTCGCGACGACGACGCGCTCACTGATGGCCACCTTCTCGCACAAATTTGAATGGGTAATAGTTTACCCATAAGTGTGCTTTAGGGGTAAACTATTACCCATGGGACGTCGAGAACTTGGTCTAACCCGCACTGCCGAGGACGCGGTTGCCGTGCTCGGGCAGCAAATTCGGATGGCCCGCGTTGCGCGAGGGATGACCGCCGAGCACCTCGCTGGCACAGCTGGCATTACGCGGAAAACCCTGGCGGCCATCGAGCACGGAAGCGCCGCGGGCAGTATCGGCAACGTGTTCAATGTTGCGTCGATCGTTGGCGTCCCCCTGTTCGGGGTCGACGACCCCAGTGAACTCATCGCGCTCCGCCGACGAGGCGAGGAACGACTCGCACTGCTTCCCACACGCGTCGACAAAAAGCGGGACAACGACGATGGCCTCGACTTCTGACATATATGTTTGGGCGTGGCTGCCCGAGGCCACCGCACCGGTGCCCGCTGGCCGTCTTCGAGAAGGTGCGCCCGGCCAGTTCTCCTTCGACTACGGCCGGCGGTACCTGGAGCGCCGAAACGCCATCTCCCTGGCTCCAACCCTCCCGCTGTCCGAGCGAACGTTCGGGCCCACCGGGTCACTGGGGCTACCTGGGGCCCTGCGCGACGCTTCGCCAGATGCCTGGGGGCGGCGCGTAGTTCAGTACCAAGTCACCGGTGACCGCGGTGACGACGCCGACACCGGTAACCTTGATGAACGCACATATCTCTTGAACTCCGGCTCCAACCGCTTCGGCGCCATCGATTTCCAGAGGTCAGTCACCGACTACGTCCCGCGTGCTGCGGCCCCCGCCCCGCTGGAAACTCTCCTGGACGCCGCAGACCTCATTGAAGCCGGCGGCGATCTGCCGTTCGAACTCGAGCGGGCCCTCCTGAGCGGTACAGCGATGGGTGGGGCGCGCCCGAAGTCCGTCATCCACGACTCTGGTCGCGAGTACATAGCGAAGTTCACCGCGTCCAACGACCACTTCCCGGTGGTCGGGGCAGAGGCAGCGAGCATGTTTCTCGCCGGGAAGGCGGGGCTCAACGTCGCTCGAACCCGCGTCGAGAGCGTCCTCGGCCGGGTTGTCTTGCTGGTTGAGCGATTCGACCGAACGAACGACGGCGGGCGCATCCTTGCGACGAGCGCCCTGACCCTGACCGGCTTGGACGAGTTGCAGGCGCGCAGCGGCAGTTATGTCGAGTTTCTGGACGCTCTTCGCAGCAACGGTGCGCCCGAGGGTACTGCCGCCGAACTCTTCGGACGCATCGCGTTCAGCATGGCAATCTCCAACTCCGACGACCACCTTAGGAACCACGCGGCGCTCTGGGACGGATCCGTAGCCATACTCAGCCCCGCCTATGACCTTTCGCCCATGCGGCGTAGCGGAGAGACGGCTTCGCAGGCCATCGCATATGACCGGAAAGGGACAAGGCGGAACAACGTATCTGACCTCATCGCCGTCCGTAGTCTCTATGACCTGACCAGGGATGAGGCCAACACCATCGTTGCCCGAATCGAGGACGCTATTCGTGAGCACTGGGCGGAGGCTGCGGACTTTGGAATGCTGACCAGCGCCGACAGGCGCCTCCTGTGGGGGCGGCAGTTTCTCAACCCCGGAAGCCTCTACGGTTTCCGCGATCGGTGAGTCTCAGGGGTCTCCTACCCCCTGAGGCAGAAATACGCCATCCCGAGTACGCCCCGGTAGCCCTCTTCGTAGGCAGCGCGCTGTTCCTCGTATCGCCGACGGACCTGCTCCGCGGCGGGATGGTCCGCATCATGTGCTTCCAGCCAACGGGTAAACCTGTCGCGGAAGCCGGCCTCGAACACGTCCCACTCCTGAACGCTTGCCTGGTCGTTGTCCACCACCTCGAAACCAGCGGCGCGGATCTGCTGGCGCAACGCATCCGCTGACAGGTACTCGTCATCACGTCCAGCCAGAGGGGCGGTGGCAGCCGGATGAGGTGTTGCTGACCAGATCGCCTCGCCGTAGACGAGCCGGCCGCCGGGAAGCACCAAATCCCGAAGGGCACGCAGGGCCGCGCCGTAGTCGAGCGGCTGCGCGTCCTCGACCGGCCGCCCCCAGATCTGGCTCGCGCCGATGCAAATGACAGCGTCTGCGGGGCGAACCCGGGCTTCCCGCGCAGGCATCGAATCAAACGCCGCCCGGTCGAGCAGCCCGCGGGTCAACGCCTGTTGCCTCGCCCGGTCGATGGATGCGGAAGCACTGTCCACCCCGCGTCCCCGTGCCTGCGGGGCCGACGTCAAAACCCGAAGCAGCAGTTCACCCCATCCGCACCCCATGTCCAGCACCTCAGCCGGTGCCGGGTTGGACAAAAACGCCACAAGGCGTGCAGCGCGTTCCTCGGAGAGCGGGGTCAGCCAGGTCAGGGATTCGTAGAGGGGCGGCAGTTCAAGCGAAGTGTCGTCGGTCACTCAATGATGCTCTCACGATTCACGGCTGCGGCTGCTTGTCCATAACCCCGTGGCACTGCGGACAGCCCGGCCCCGGCACGCCTACTGGCGCAGGCGTGCGGCGTCGGGCCGTCCCGCCTCAGCGGATCCCGCGGAGCTTCACGCCGGAGGCCAACGCCACAAGGCTGATGACTGCCACCACTGCAAGGTAGTAGCCGGGGGCCACAGCCTGCCCGGTCTGCTGCACCAGGAACGCCGCAATCATCGGCGTGAACCCGCCGAAGGCCACCACTGCCGTGTTGTAACTGAAGGACAGGCCGGTGGCCCGGGTCCGCGGATCGAACGCATCGGACATCACTGACGGCAGCGCCCCGAAGTAGGCAGCCTTGAGCAGGCCGAGGATGGTCATCACCAGCGCCAGGACCAGGAACGAGCGGGCCGTGATCACCCAGAGGAAGAGCGGCACCACGCCGATCATCAGCACAATCACCGTGGGAACCATGATATTCAGGCGCCCGTACCGGTCCGACAGGTGGCCCACCAGCGGGGTCCCGAAGGTGAGGATCACGCCGGTGATGATCAGGGAGGTGAACGCGATGCCCGGCTCCATATCCAGTTCCTTGATGGCAAACGTGGGCATGTACTGCAGGATGAAGTTCAGGGCCGTGGAGACTGCCAGCGCACCACCGGCCAGCAGGATGCCGGTTTTCTGGGTGGCGAAGACTTCCTTGACCGGCGAGTGCTCACGCCCGTCCTTGGCGGGGTCCACGGCCACAGGAACCTCCCGCATGTTCCTGCGGATCAGGAAGCCCGCCGGTCCCACCAGCAGGCCGAACAGGAACGGAATCCGCCAGCCCCACGCCGTCATGTCCGCATCGGAAAGGACGGTTGTCAGCACGGCCACGAAGATGGCCGCCAGCAGGCTGCCCAACCCCTGGCTGGCGAACTGGAAACTGCCCAGGAAACCCTTGCGCTTGCCGTTCTGCGCGATCAGGTACGCCGTTGCGGCACCGAACTCGCCGCCGGCGGAGAACCCCTGGATCAGCCGCGCCAGGACAATTCCGACCGGCGCCAGGATGCCGATGCTCTGGTAGTTCGGCATAAAGGCGATCAGGGCGGTGCCCACCACCATCAGCCGGATGGTGACCGTGAGGCCTTTTTTCAGTCCGTGCTTGTCGGCAAACGCGCCCAGCACCAAGCCACCCACGGGTCGGATCAGGTACGAGACGCCGAACACCGCGAAGGCCTGGATCAGTTCCACCCCTGGATCGTCGCTGGGGAAGAAGTTCCGGCCGATGTAGATGGCCAGGAGGGCGTAGATGGCAATGTCGAACCATTCCAGGGCGTTGCCGATGGTGGCCGCGACGATGCCCCGGGTGGCTGACGGTCCGGAGTCGGCGGTTTCCTGGGGACCGGCCGGACGGGGCTGGTTCTTTTGCTTCGGGATGCTCATGGGGACTCCAGTGGTTTCAGGGTGCGGAGCGGGCGGATTCGGTGGCAGCCATCCCCAGCGGGGTGGCCGCGGCAGCAAGGTCGTGGAACAAGCCGCAGGCCAGCTGCAGGCCCTCACGCGCGACGGCGGCGAGCAGGTGTTCGTCCGGGGCGTGCTGTTGGCAGCCTGGATGGGAATGCGGGATCCAGATGGTGGGCAGGCCCAGGACGTCCGCAAAAACAAAGCTGGGCAGGGAACCGCCGATGTTCGGCAGCACCACCGGCCGGGACCCGGTGGTGGCCGCCAGGGAACCGGCCGCCCAGGCAACCCAGGGATTGTCCGGGTCCAGCCGGCTGGCTGGGAAGGACATGCCCATGGACACGTCCACCATGGTGAAGCCGGCGGCATCCAGGTGCCGCCGGACCGCCGCTTCAAGGCCCGCGGTGTCCGTCCCGGGAACAAAGCGGAGCTGCAGGGATGCCCGTGCGGAGCCCGGAATGGCGTTGACCGGTTTGTCCGGGTTGCCGGCGCCGAGGGCCAGCACCTCCAGCGTGTTCCAGGCGTACAGGCGCTCGGCCGGGCTCAGGCTGCCGTCCCCCCAACCGGGATCGGTGGCGGGATCGCCAGGGTTGGGGACCAGGTCAATCAATTCCAGGGCCCCGGCCACGGATTCCGGAATGCCGGTGGGCAGCAGCTCGGGCAACCTGATGATCCCGTGGCCGTCCACCAGCGATGCCACTGCGGCGGAGATGGTGGTGGCCGGGTTCCGGAGCAGACCGCCCCAGTTACCGGAGTGGTAGGAGCCGGCCCGCAGGTCCGCCACCAGATCGAAGCTGACGCCACCCCGGGCGCCCAGGAAAACCGTGGGGCTGCCGGCGGCCAGCCGTGGCCCGTCCGAGCCGATGAAGACATCCGCCTGCAGGTCGCTGCGGTGTTCGGCAGCAAACTCGGCAAGGTCCGGGGAGCCGATTTCCTCGGCGCCCTCCAGCAGGAAGACCAGGTTGAAACCGAGGCTGCCCCGGCGTTCCAGCAGAAGCCGCAGGGCCACGATATTGATCCAGTGCTGGCCCTTGTTGTCCGCCGAACCGCGGCCGTACCAGCGGTCCCCTTCGGCACTGAGTGTCCAGGGGCTGCGGCCCCCGGTCCAGCCGGCGTCCTGCCCGTCCACCACGTCCGCGTGGCCGTAGCAAAGGACGGTAGGGAGGTCGGCGCCCTCGTGCCGGGTGGCCACGAGGAAGGAGTTCAGCCCGCCGCGCCAGGAGTCATGACGGGCCACCGTGCACCCCAGGGCCAGGAATGCGGGTTCAATAATGTCGTCCAGGTATGACTTCAGCGCAACCCTGCCTTCCGGCGTGGAGCTTTCCGTGGGGTAAGCCACCAGCCGCGCCAGATCCGCCTCAAACGTGCCGGAATCCACGAAGTCGGCCGCTGCTGCCAAGAGATCATTGCGTTGCTGCATCATTTTCCGTTCATCGATTACGTTCCCGGGTCCAAAGCTAAATGGCCCCACGGCAAACAACCAGTATCATTTTGTCGACCAGCTTTGACTTCAACGCAAACCTCACGGTGAAAGAGCCGCCGCATGAACATGCTGACGCCAGGCCTGCTGTATTTCGATGCGGTGGCGCAGGAAGGCACGCTGACGCAAGCGGCGGAAAAACTGCACGTCTCCGCGTCCGCCATCAGCCGCCAGATCAACAAGCTGGAATCGTCCCTGGGCACCCCGCTGTTCACGCGGCACGCCCGCGGCGTGGAGCTCACGGAGGCCGGCCGGCTGCTTCAGGCGTACGTCCGGCGGGCAGAGGCCGAGGGCGCCGCAGTCCGCGAGGAGCTCCTGGTTTCCGTGCAGCGGAAAACCCGCACCCTGCGGGTGGTCTGTGCCGAAGGGTTCGCCAGGGTGTGGGTGCCGTCCGCGATTGCCAGCTTCAGCCGCCAGCACAACGACATCGAGTTCCACCTGGATGTGGTGGCCTCCTCCGAGGGCACGCGCCGGGTGTCCGAAGGCGAGGCGGACGTGGCGGCTGTTTTTTCGCTGGGCCCGCAGCCGCGCGTGACGGTGGAGCATTCCACTCCCATGCCGGTGGCTTATGCCCTGGTGGCCCCGGACCATCCGCTGGCCACGCAACCCAGCGCCAGCATGCAGGACCTGTGCCGCTACAAACTGGCGGTGACAGCGCCCGGCTCCAGCCAGCGGGAGCTGTTTGACCTGGCCATGCAGATCGAAGGGCTGGTCCCGGCCATCACCCTGCAGAGCGACCACATCAACCCGGTGATCGAGTTCGCCCGCGCAGGGGTGGGGGTGTCGCTGGTGGCCGGCCTGTCGCTGGACCGCCGGGACCGCGAGGACCTGGTGACCGTGCGGCTGGACCATCCGGTGCTGCGCCAGCGGCAGGGGCAGATCCAGACCATGACCGGACGCGCCCAGCCGGCCATCCTGACGGCGTTTGTGGATGCGCTGATCGATGCCTTGGATGACCTGGTGTGAGGTTTCCCCTGCAGTGCCGGCCGGTCAGCGCCGTTCCGGTCAGGCCCCGCCGGCCACCGCTTCCAGCAACGGCAGCGTCCGGACGGGCATAACCTCCACCAGCGACATGGCCGTGCTGGTGCGGACGACGCCGTCGATCGCCAGCATCCTGTTGGTGATCCGGTGCAGCCCGGCCGGGTCCGCCGCTGCCACTTTGGCGAGGAGGTCGGCATCGCCGGTGGTGGCGTGCATCTCGATAATCTCGGGGATGGTCTGCAGCGCCGCAACCGCAGCGTCGCTGGAGGACTGACTGATGGAGATCGAGATGAACCCGATCAGCGGCAGGCCCAGCGCTTCGGTGCGGACCCGCTGGCTGAAGGGGGCCAGGCTGCCATCGCCCAGCAGCCTCCGGAGCCTGGCATGCACGGTGTTCCGGGCAACGCCCAGCGTGCGGGAGAGGGACAGGACGGTGGCCTGCGGATCGGCATCGAGCGACAGCAGGATTTTGGCGTCCAGCGGGTCAAGAAGGTGCATACTGAGCATTTTGTCATATGAAGCGGACCAGAGAACCTGATCTGTCCTGCCACTTTGGCCTGTGTTGTGCACATCCGACGGAATGCCAGACGATGCTTGCATGACCAGCATCCTTCCCGAAGCTTCCGCACCCAAGGTGCGTCCCGACGTCGCACAGTTGCCCGCCTATGTTGCCGGCAGGAGCGCCCTAACAGCACTGACCGCGGCGCTGGCCTCGAATGAGAGCCACTTCGCGCCCCTGCCGTCCGTGCTGGACGTGTTGGCCGCGGAAGCAGGCAGGATCCACCGTTATCCCAGCATGGGGGCGGTGGAGGCCCGCGAAGCGATTGCCCAACACCACGGCGTCACACCGGACGAGGTGGCGGCCGGTCCGGGAAGCTCAGGGGTGCTGCAGCAGATCCTGTCCGCAATGTGCGGGCACGGCGACGAGGTAATCTTCGCGTGGCGGTCCTTTGAGGCCTATCCCATCCTGGTGACGGTGGCCGGCGCGGTATCGGTCCCGGTCCCGCTGCGGGCGGACGAGCACCACGACCTGCCCACCATGGCAGCGGCCATCACGGAGCGCACCCGCGTGGTGCTGCTTTGCTCCCCCAACAACCCCACTGGCGTTTCCATCGGCGCGGCTGACCTTGACGACTTCCTCGCCGCCGTTCCCCCGCATGTGCTGGTGGTTCTGGATGAGGCCTACATCGAGTTCCAGCGCGGGCCGGGCGTGGATTCACTGGACTTCTACCGCCGGCACCCGAACCTGTGCATCCTGCGCACCTTCTCCAAGGCGTACGGGCTGGCCGGCCTGCGGATTGGTTACGCGATCGCCCGGCCGGAGATAGCGGACGGACTGCGCCGCACCGCCGTGCCCTTCGGCGTGAACCGGATGGCCCAGGCGGCCGCGGTGGCGTCCCTCGCCGCCGACGCCGAAATCACCGAACGCACCGGGGCCGTGGCCGCGGAACGCAGCCGCGTGACGGCCGCCCTGCGGCTGGCAGGCTGGGACCTGCCGGACAGCCAGGCCAACTTCTTCTGGATCCGGGCCTCGGACGCGCTCCGGGAGGACATCGTTGCAGCGCTGGGCGCAGCGGACATCCTGGTGCGGGGATACGCGGGCGACGGCGTCCGCATCACTTTGGCGGACACCGCCACCAACAACCGGGTGCTGGCAGCCCTGGGCCACCGCGCGGGGTTCGCCGCCGCATGAGCACTCCCGCTGCCACACTTTCCGCTGCCGAAAAACCTGCCCCTGCGCAGGGCGGGCCTGCCACCTTCCGCCATACTGCCGCGGAAGACATCCTTGGCATCCTCACCGGGACCTTCGCCGCATCCCTGGGCCTTTACCTGCTTAAATCCAGCGAGGCGGTAACGGGTGGAACGGCCGGCCTGGCCCTGCTGTTCAGCTACTCCGTGACGGTACCCTTCGGCGTCATTTTTGTGGCCGTGAACCTGCCGTTCTTTATCCTGGCCGTGTGGAAGAAGGGCTGGGACTTCGCGCTGCGGACCGGTGCGGCCATCGCCCTGGTGTCTGTCATGTCCAGCCTGCACCCGCTGTTCCTGGGCGCCCTTGACATCCAGCCCGCCTACGGCGTGGTGGCCGGGAACCTGCTGGCCGGGGTTGGCCTGCTGATCCTGTTCCGGCACAGGTCGAGCCTCGGGGGCTTCAACATCCTGGCGCTGATTCTGCAGGATCGCCTGGGCTGGCGGGCGGGCTATGTGCAGATGGTCCTGGACGTGGCCATTGTGCTGGCATCGCTGGCGCTGGTTCCGGTGCCCATGGTGTTGCTGTCGGCGGCTGGTGCGACACTCCTGAACCTCATCCTGGCGCTCAACCACCGGCCAGGCCGCTATCTGGGACAGTAGCCGCCGGGGCGCTGGTTTATTCCCCGGGCCGGACTGAAATATCTGCGCCCGGTCCGCCGTTGGCCCCCATATGACGACTATTGGAATCATCGGAGCAGGACACATCGGCAGCCAGGTAGCCCGGAAGGCGGTGGCCACCGGTTATGACGTGGTCATCAGCAACTCCCGCGGGCCGGAAACCCTGGCGGACCTCGTGGCGGAACTCGGCCCCAGGGCGCGGGCGGCAACCGCGGCCGAGGCGGCAGAGGCGGGCGACTTCGCCGTGGTGACGGTGCCGCTGAAGAACTACCGGGACATTCCGGTGGCACCGCTGGCCGGCAAGATCGTGATCGACACCAACAACTATTACTGGGAGCGGGACGGCCGCGTCCCCGCCCTCGACAACGGCGAAGCCACCACGGCGGGGATGCTCCAGGAGCACCTGCCGGAGTCCAAGGTGGCCAAGGGCTTCAACCACATCATGGCCAAGGACATCTCCGGGGGCACCCCTGCAGGAACCGAAAACCGGCGGGCACTGGCCACGGCCAGCGACTTTCCGGAGGGCTCGGACCTGGTGGCAAAGCTGTATGACGAGTTCGGTTTCGACACGGTCAATATCGGCCCGCTGTCCGAATCCTGGCGCGTGGAGCGCGACCGCCCGGCCTACGTGGTCCGGCAGAACGCCGCCGAGCTTGAGGCAAACCTCGCCAAGGCACCCCGCACCGTTTAGCGGCGCACCAAGCGGGCAACCTTGAGCGGCGGCGGGCCGGGACTATCGTGCCTGCCGCCGCTTTGTTGCGCCGCCGCGACCTGCCCGGCAAGGCGCATCAGGCGCTGTTCTGCTTACAATCGAAACCTCAATCAACTACTGAGGGATCCATGAAGAAATTCACCATTGCCCTGTTTGCCGCCGGACTCGCCGTCTCAGCCACGGCCTGCACCGCTTCGAACCAGCTCACCACCCAGGAAACCTGCGAGCGGATCCAGGCAGTGGTGTCCAGCCCGGCCAACAATGCCGGCAAGACGGGCATGAACCGCCTGGCCAACCAGATCCGGCCCATCCACGCCGTTGCGTCCGACGACCTGAAGCCGGCACTGGAATCCATCCTCGAATTCACTGATGAGCAGGCCAAGGAGACCCCCGACGAGGACAAGCTCGCTGACTTGTCAGCTGATTACCAGGAAGCCGGCACCACGTTCAGCTCGCTCTGCGGCGGCCAGCAGTAGCTTCCGGACCGCACCCGGCAGCCCTACAGGGTTGCCGGGTCCGTGTTTGAGCCGCAGAGAATAACGGCCACCTTCTCGCCGGGTTGCGGCGCGTAGGAGCCGGCCGCCAGCGCCGCATAAGCCGCGGCGGCACCGTGTTCCACCACCATCCGGTAGCCGTTCCACAGGGCCGACCGCGCGGCGATGATGTCCGCATCCCTCACCAGGACGCTTTCGACGCCGGTGCGGACCGCCACGGAGTAGCCGATCTCCCCTATGCGGCGGGCACCCAGCGAGTCGGCCGCAACGCCGGAGACGGCCACGTCCACGGGTTTTCCGGCCGCGAGCGCGGCGTGGAGGGTGGGCGCGGTCGCCGGTTCCACTGCCACCACTTTGGCCGAACCTTCCACGGCTGCCGCGATGCCGGCCATCAGCCCGCCGCCGCCCACGGCCACCAGGATGGTGTCCACGCCCGGCAGCTGTGCCAGCAGTTCAGACCCCACGGTTCCGGCCCCGGCGGCAATTTCCGGATGGTCGTACGCGTGGCAGTACACGGCGCCGGTTTCAGCCGCGTACGCCACCGCAGCCTGGTACGCCACGGCATATTCCGCCCCTGCCTGGACCACCGTGGCGCCGATGGCCTTCAGTTTCTGCACCTTCACGGCGGGCGCAGTCTCCGGGACAAACACGGTTGCCGGCACCCCCACCTGGGCGGCGGCGTAGGCGTTGGCCAGCCCGGCGTTCCCGCCGGAGGCCACCACCACGCCCACGTCCGGCCGCAGTTCCCCGCGTTCCCGGCTCGCCAGGATCCGGTTCAGCGCGCCCCGCGCCTTGAAGGTGCCGGTGTGCTGCATAAACTCGCACTTGAACCAGACCTGCCCGGCAACTGTTCCTGGGTCGCCGGCCAGGATGGGGGTGGTCCGGGCGAGGCCCTTGGTTCGAGCGGCCGCCTGGGCAACGTCAACGCTGGTGATCACGGGCGGCTCAGACCTCGTCATCCCAGGTGCCCGGCTCTTCCAGGGCATCCTCGGGTTTGTCCTCCTGGCCAGGTTCGCCCTTGCCAACGAACGATGCGGGGACGGTTCCGGCAGCCTGCGTCTGCTGTTCCTCGCGGATGTTGGCGGCCTGCCCGGTGGGCTGCTCTTCGTTGGACGTGCTCATGATCATTCCTCTCGCTGGGAGTGGCGGCAGTTCCTGCCGGGTCCGGCCCGGCATGCCTCCAGCCTAGAGGTTCCGGCTGCTTCGCTGCGGACCCCGCCTGGTCGGTTGAGTCCGGCGACTCCGCCGAAAACTGCCCCTTGCGCCATCACTACCTAGTGCTACTATGTAGTGGTAGTCAGCATTACTAAGTAGTGACGGGAGGACCTGATGGGCAAGCAAATGACGGAGATGCTCAAAGGCACCCTCGAAGGCATCGTCCTGGCCATCCTGGCGGGCAGCCCCGCCTATGGCTACGACATCACGGCCCGCCTGCGGGACAAGGGGCTCACGGACATCGCCGAGGGAACGGTATACGCGCTCCTGGTGCGGATCGAGCAGCGCGGCCTGGTGGACGTTGAGAAGCGCCCCTCCGAAAAAGGGCCGCCGCGCAAGGTGTACTCGCTCAACGCCCAGGGCGGGGAATACCTCGAGGAATTCTGGAAAACATGGAGCTTCCTGTCCGGGCGGCTCGAACAGCTCCGCAACGAAGGGAGATGACGTTGTTCATCACAGACATGATCGACCAGAAGAGGCGGTTCCGCCGGTACAAGGCCCGCAAGGAGCAGCTCCCGGCGAACTACCGCAAGGTGCTGGACGCTGTGGAGCGCTACTTCTGGCACTTCGCCTCGGGCAAGGGCGAGAGCATCCTGCAGCTCCTGGACGACGTGGCGGACCTCTTTGAGCAGGCCGCCGCTGACGCCACCCCGGTCCGGGACATTGTGGGCGCGGACCCGGTGGAGTTTGCCGAGGAACTGATGCGCAACTATCCGGAGAGCCTGTGGATCAACAAGGAGCGCGAGCGGCTCGCCCAAACCATCAACAGCATTGCCGGGGACCACGGAACCTCCGGCGACGGGCGAAGCTAACCACCCGCCGTCGGCCGTTCCCCGGCGCAAGCCAGGAAGGAACTGCAACGACATGGCAACACAACAGGAACCGGCGCCGGCAATCCGGGTGCGCGGCATGGAGAAGTCCTTCAAGGACCTGCATGTCCTGCGCGGCGTGGACTTTGACGTGGCCCAGGGCTCCATTTACGCATTGCTCGGCTCCAACGGCGCGGGCAAAACCACCATCATCCGGATCCTGTCCACGCTGCTGCGGCAGGACGCCGGCACCGCCTCGGTCAACGGGTTCGACGTCGGCACCCATCCTTTGGCGGTCCGGCAATCCATCAGCCTGACGGGCCAGTTTGCCGCCGTGGACGAGATCCTCACCGGCCGGGAGAACCTGGTGCTGGTGGCACGGCTGCGGCACCTTGCCGGCCCGGGCGGGATCGCGGACGACGCCCTTGCGCAGTTCAACCTGGCCGACGCCGGGACCCGCAAGGTGGCCACCTACTCCGGCGGCATGCGGCGGCGCCTCGACATCGCCATGAGCCTGGTGGGTAATCCGCCGGTGATTTTCCTGGACGAGCCCACCACCGGACTGGACCCCGAAGCGCGCAAGGACGTGTGGCAGGTGGTCAGGACACTGGCGGGGCAGGGCACCACCGTGGTGCTCACCACGCAGTACCTGGACGAAGCCGAACAGCTGGCAGACCGGATCGGCATCCTCCATCAGGGCCGCATCATTGCGGACGATACCCTGGCCGGGCTGAAGCAGCTCCTCCCCCCGGCCAGGACCGAGTATGTGGAGAAGCAGCCAAGCCTTGAGGATATTTTCCTCGCCATCATCGGCAACAACGCACCGGGCAGGTAGGACACCATGGCCACACATTTTTTCAGCGACACCAAGGTCCTGCTGGGACGGTCCCTGCGCCACATCGCCCGCAGTCCGGACACCATCATCACTGTCACCATCACCCCGATCGCACTGATGCTGCTGTTTGTCTACGTCTTCGGCGGTGCCATCAGCACCGGGACCGGCAACTACGTCAACTATCTGCTGCCGGGCATCCTGCTGATCGCCATCGCTTCGGGCATCGCCTACACCGCATTCCGGTTGTTCACGGACCTGCAGGGCGGCATTTTCGATCGTTTCCACTCCATGCCCATCGCGCGGTCCTCTGTTCTTTGGGCGCACGTCATCACGTCCCTGGTGGCCAACGGCCTGTCGCTGGTGATCATTGTGCTGGTGGCGCTGCTGATGGGTTTCCGCACCCCGGCCGGGCCGCTGGCATGGCTGGGCGTTGCCGGCATCCTCGCCCTGTTTACGCTGGCGCTGACGTGGGTGGCCGTGATCGCAGGGCTGTCCGCCAAGTCCGTTGACGGCGCAGGCGGCTTTTCCTACCCGCTGATCTTCCTGCCGTTCATCAGCTCCGCCTTCGTTCCCACGGACACCATGCCCGGGCCGGTGCGCGCCTTCGCGGAAAACCAGCCGGTCACCGCGATCGTCAACACCATCCAGGACCTGTTTGCCGAACGGCCGGTGGGTTCCGGGATCTGGGTGGCCCTCGCCTGGTGCGTGGGCGCCCTGGTCGTGGCCTACGTACTGGCCATGGCGGCCTACCGCAAGCGGTTTCCTTGACCGGCACCGCCTTCGCGGGCGTCCCAACGACTGTGAGTTGGGACTCAGCCGGGACACACGGCCGCCCTCCGGCGTTAAGCAGACGGCGGAAGGAGGCCACATGATCATTGTCCTGACCGGAATCGACGGTTCGGGTAAGTCCACGGCCGCCCGCGCCCTGGTAGCAGCCGTGAAAGCAGGCGGCGGAGAGGCGCTGCTGCTCAACAACCACGCGGGCCGCCGCAGCATGTCAGTGCTGGGCGACCGGCTGGGGGTCCGGCTCCCGCCCCGGCCGGCCGACGCCATCGAAACAACGGTGCGCGTGTGGAACGTCCTGGTCTCGCACCTCCGGGCCAGCCGTCACCCGGGCCTGGTGGTGATGGACCGGCACCTGCACTGCCAGTTGGCGCTCCGGGACACCAAGGGGATCCCCCAGGGCCGACTCCTGCCCTGGCTCCTGGCGGCACTTCCCCAGCCGGCCGCCGTCGTCCATCTCGAGGTGGATCCCGCCACCGCCCACCAGCGCATCCTTGCGAGGGGCGCCGATAACGAGACCCTGGAGGACCTGGCCGCCTTCCACGAGGCCTACCGCAGGCTTCCGGGGTACGGCACGTTCGTGAAGCTGGATGCCGCAGTGACGCCGCAGGAACTGGCGCAGCAGCTGCTGGCCGTGGTGAACCGGCCCCTCCCTGCCACCGGCACCCTTAGCCCGGACCGGACCTAGCTGTATTGGCCTGGCAGCTGCTGCTGCCTGCAGCGGTCCCGCGGGCCGCCAAAAGGGCTCCGCCTGGAGCGGGCCCGACTAAAGCCGCCGGCATAACAAACCCGGAAAATCCTGCAACCAACAGGCTTTTACCTTCCTGAAACACAAAACACTGTTCGCAAACGCAATTGCAGGCTACATTTGATGCAATTGCACTTGCAGAGTGATCTGCGTTACAGAATGGTCCCGCCTTGAACCCCAGCGCTTCCCCCGAGCACCTTTCCGAAGAGAACGAGTTCGGTTCCGGCATCGACTCCAGCTCCGGCATCAGCTCGCACGAATGGCTGGGGGACGCACTGCCGGACGTTGCGCTGACCAAGGCGCAGAGCCGCGTGGTGGAAGTCATCCGCCGCAACCCGCAGCTGTCGTCGTACGCGGAACTGGCCGAAATCGCCCAGCGCGCCGACGTCAACAACTCCTCGGTGGTGCGCACAGCGCAGCACCTGGGCTACCGGGGCTGGCCGGACCTGCAACGCGAGCTCCGCTCCAGGTACCTGGTGATGATCTCCACCGAGGAAACCCTCACCGAACACGGCGTCACCCGCAGCCCGCTGTACGAAGCCATCACCCACGACATCGAAAACCTCCGCCTGACGCTGGACTCCAACACCCCGGAGGAAGCTGAGGCGGCCATTGCGGCAATGGCCGCGGCCAGGTCAATCACCGTTGTTGGCATTGGCTCGTTCGCCGGTCCCGCCGGCGTGATGGCCCACCTGGGCTCCACCATGGGCTACCCCATCACGCTGGAAAACCGCGCCGGTGTCCACCTGGCGTCGAGCACCAACAGCCTTGGCCCCGGGGACGTCCTGGTGGTCATCAACATGTGGCGCTCGGTAAAGCACATCATCATCGCCGCCGAAGCCGCCAAAGAGGCGGGCGCCACCGTCGTGGCCATCAGCGACCTGCGCCGCGGCCGCCTGGCCACCGCCGCCGACCACCTCCTGGTGGTGGCCTCGGAGGGCATCTCGTTCTTCCAATCCGTTACCGCCGCGAACTCCCTGGTCTACGGCCTGCTCGCCGGCATGGAGGCTGCGCATCCGGAACGCAGCCGGGCCACCATCCGGCGCACCCAGCAGCTCTGGAAAGACCTTGACGTCTACCTCGACTGACTGCGCCGAACAGCCAAACCACCACCACCTCCTGAGGAGTACCCCCTGTGAACCAGCCAACAAGCCGCCGCATCGCCGTGATCGGCCTCGGCGCCATGGGCGGAGCCATGGCCGCCACCCTGCACAAGGCAGGGTGGGACGTCACCGGTTTCGACCCGTCCGAAGCCGCCCGGAAATCCGCCGCAGATGCAGGCATCAGCACCACTGACAGCCTGCCCGGCATCGCCGGCACACCGTATGCAGTCCTGTCCCTGCCCGCGGCCAGCATCGTGGAAACCACCGTTCCCCAGCTGCTGGCAGCACCGGGCACCGTGGCCATCATCGACACCACCACGTCCGAACCCGCCACCAGCAAGCACATGGCCCAGCTTGCGGCGGCACAGGGTGCGGCCTTCATCGATGCCCCCGTCTCCGGCGGCCGGGACGGCGCCGCAACCGGCACCCTCAGCGCCTTCGTGGGCGCCACGGATGCCGCACTGGAGGCCGCCGGGCCGGTGCTGCAGGCCCTCACCGGCGGAAACTTCAGCCACATCGGCGGACCGGGTTCGGGCAACGTGGTCAAGTTGCTCAACAACGTCCTGGCCGCTGCGAACCTCGCGTCAGTGGGAGAGGCCCTCGGCGTCGCCAAGGCCTACGGCATCGATCCCGCCACAGCCGCGGCCAGCATCAGCGGAGCCTCCGGCGGCAGCAAAGTCTCCGCCAACATGTACCCCACCTGGGTCCTCACCGGCACCCACAACTCCGGCTTCTCCCTCGGCCTGATGGCACGCGACGCGGCCCTCGCCGTGGAGATCGCCACCCGGATCGGCGAAAACCCCACCCTGCTCACCGCCGTCGCCAACCAGTGGCAGGACGCCTTGGCCCTCCTCGGCCCGCGGGCCGACTTTACCGAAATCGCACGGACCGTCGCCCCGGCCATCACGCCCGCGGGCGCACCCACCACCACACCCACCGCCTGATTCCCAGCCTTTAAGGACCATTACCTTGCCTATCACCACAGCACCCACCTCCTCCTCGGCGGCCACCGCCCGGGCCGTCCTGGACGCCGCCTTCCCGGCCGGCCTCGGCGCCTTTGTTGACGGCAGGGTTGCCACCGGCAGCGGCGACAGCATCACCCTCACCGCCGCCGCCACCGGCGAACCCTTCGCCTCCTACGCCGACCCGGGCCCCGACGGCGCCAACGCCATCCTTGAAAGCTCGACGGCGGGCGCGGCTGCCTGGGGAGCGCTCAACGGTTTCGAGCGGGCAGCCATCCTCCGCAACGTCAGCCGCGTTGTCGAGGCGCACGGCGAGGAACTGGCCATCCTCGAATCCGCCACCACCGGCAAACCCATCCGCGATGCCCGCGTCGAAGCCGCCAAAGTCGCCGAAATGTTCGGCTACTACGCCGGCTGGGCGGATAAACTGACCGGCCACACCATCCCGGTCCCGGGCAACTGGCACACCTACACCGAGCGCGTCCCATGGGGCGTTGTTGTCGCCATCACGCCCTGGAACGCTCCGCTGTTCACGGCCGGCTGGAATTCCGCAGCACCCCTGGCCGCCGGCAACGCCGTGATCATCAAGCCCAGCGAATTCACCCCCGCCTCCTCGGTCCGGCTGGCCCAGTTGGCCCACGAGGCGGGACTTCCGGCCGGCGTCTTCAACGTGGCGGCCGGACTCGGCCAGACCGTGGGGGCCGCCCTCACCACCGACCGGCGCGTGGGGAAGGTCAGCTTCATCGGCTCCGTCCCCACCGGCCGCCGGGTGGCCGTCGCCGCCGCGCAGGCCGGCATCCCGGCGCTGCTGGAACTCGGCGGCAAAAGCGCCAACATCGTGTTTGCCGACGCCGACCTGGACCGCGCCGCGGACGGCGCCATCTCCGCGATCTTCTCCGGCGCCGGCCAGTCCTGCGTGGCAGGATCCCGGCTCCTGGTGGAGCGTAGCGTGCACGCGCAGTTCATCGACATGGTCGCTGCCAGAGCCGCCCGGCTCCGCGTCGGCGACCCGCTCAGCGCAGACACCGAGGTGGGCCCCATCATCACCGCCCAGCAGTTCGCCACGGTCACCACACTCATCGAGGAGGGAATGCACGACGGCGGCCGCCGGGTCACGGAGGCGGCGCTTCCGGAGGCACTGGCCGGGTCCGCCCTGGCCGGCGGGCACTGGGTGATGCCCACCCTGCTGGACGGCGTGACACCGGCCAACCGGCTCGAAACCACCGAGGTCTTCGGTCCTGTGGTGGGCGCTGACGCGTTCGACACCGAGGCAGAGGCCATCGCCCGGGCCAACAACACCAACTTCGGCCTGGCCGGAGCGGTGTGGACCTCCGACGTCTCCCGCGCCCACCACGTGGCCCGCGAGGTAAAGGCAGGCACGTTCTGGATCAACTCCTACAAAACCATCCACGTGGCAGTCCCGTTCGGCGGATTCGGCGACTCCGGCCATGGCCGCTCCTCCGGCCCGGGCGTCCTGGACGAGTACACCCAGACAAAAGCCATCTGGGTGCCCACCCGTGCCGCCGGGTCCCCCTTTCCTTCCCTGTCCTACTAGACCGGCCCACCCAGAACAGGCAGCTACCCATGGAACAGACAGAGCCAACCCCCGCGGCGCCGGACCTCCGCGCCGAACTCGCTGCCGGCGTCGAACGCTGGCGTCCGCAGGTGCAGGAACTGGCCCGCGACATCCACGCCCACCAGGAGGTTTCCTTCGAGGAGGTCCGCTCGGCGGAGGCCATCGCCGCGCTCCTGGAAGCGGGCGGCTTTTCGGTGGAACGCGGCACAGCCGGCCTGCCCACGGCCTTCACCGCCACCGCCGGCACGGGTGAACTGACCGTTGCCCTGTGCGTGGAATACGACGCGCTTCCGGACATCGGCCACGCCTGCGGGCACAACCTGATCGCCGGCGCTTCGGTGGCGGCGGCCCTGGCCCTCCAGCCGCTGGTGGACCAGCTGGGCATCACATTGAAGGCCATCGGCACCCCGGCCGAGGAGCACGGCGGCGGCAAGGTACTGATGCTCAAAGCCGGGGCGTTCGACGGCGTCGGGCTGGCACTGATGGTCCATCCGGTCCAGGACGGGGTGACCTACAACCCGGCGGGGACCAGCGCCCAGGCGGTGGGCAGGTACCAGGCAACGTTCACCGGCAAGGCCGCGCACGCCGCAGCGGCCCCGCACCTGGCCGTGAACGCAGCCGACGCCGCCGTGTTGAGCCAGGTTGCCGTTGGCCTGCTGCGCCAGCAGATCCCCGGCGACCACCGCATCGCGCTGTATGTGGCTGAGGCCGGGCATGTCACCAACATCATCCCGGAGAAGGCAGTGGTCCAGTTTGAATGCCGGGCCTTCACCCTGCCGGAGTACGAGGCCCTCCTGGAACGCGTCCGCCGCTGCTTTGAAGGGGCCGCCCTGGCCACCGGAACAACGCTGGCCATCGAACCGACCGAACCGTTGTATGAACCGCTGCGCCAGGACGACGAACTTGCCGCACACTGGACCGCGGCCATGGACACTTTCGGCAAGGACACCTCACCGTCGGCCGGCCTCAGCGGCGGTTCAACCGACATGGGCAACATCTCCCAGGTCATCCCGTCCCTTCATCCCTGGCTCAGCATCCCCGGAGCCAACGTCCCCATCCACTCGCACGCGTTCGCAGCGCTTGCCGACACCCCCGGGGCCTACGGCGTGATGTTCGAGGCAGCCACAGCGCTGGCCTGGACCGTCTCCGCCGCTGCCTCAACCCCCACCCAACGGGAACGCTTCACCAAAGCGGCATACCGCCGTCGTACTTTCACCCAGGAAGGCACCTCATGAGTACCAGCACCACAACCCCGCGGAAAGACACAGCTGGTGCCCGGCTGACGCTTCCGGTCGCCGCGCTGGCGTTTGTCATTGCGCTGGCCGTGCAGTTCATTGGCCAGGCCAAAATCGACCTCGGAATCGGCGCAATCGTCATCTTCCCCATGGTCTGGGGGCTGATCCTCGGGCTGCTTGTATCCATCCAGAAGTTCAAGCCCATGGGCATCGACCTGCAACGGGTCGCGGCAGCCCTGGTGGGGGTGGCCGTCCTGCTGCTGGTGGCCCGGCTGGCCTTCAACATCGGCCCCAGCCTGCCCACGCTGCTCCGGGCCGGACCCGCCCTGCTCCTCCAGGAGGTGGGGCACCTGCTGGGCACCATCATGCTGGCCCTCCCGCTGGCTGTCCTGCTCCGGATGGGCAAGGCAACGGTGGGCGCCACGTTCTCGCTGGACCGCGAACCGTCGTTCGCCATGGTCTCCGAAAAGTACGGTCCGGACTCGGACCAGTACCGCGGCGTGCTGGCCATGTACGTCTTCGGCACCCTGTTCGGCGCCGTGTTCATTACGCTGCTCACCTCGCTGGTTGCCAACTGGAAGATCTTCGATCCGCTGGCTCTCGCGATGGGCGCCGGCGTGGGCTCCGGCTCCATGATGGCGGCTTCCTCGGCCAGCATCATCGCCGCTTACCCGGCGGACCAGGAAGCCATCCTGGGCATGGCAGCGGTATCCAACCTGATCACCACCATCCTGGGCGTCTATGTGGGCATCTACATCGCACTGCCCTTGGCGGACAAGTTCTACAAGTTCCTCACCCGCAAGCAGACGGCCCGCGAAAAGGCTGCGGTGGCTGCCGACGGCGGCACTGTCCGCAGCCAGGCCGACGTTGACCGCGAAGCCGCCCAGGCCGAGGAGAACCGGGCGTTCCGCGAAAAGGTTGCGGAGTCCTCCGCCGCCATCAAGCTCCCGTTGTGGCTGTCCCTGTCGGTCCTGACGGTCCTCGGCATCGGCACCGCGTCGGTGGCTGCCAAGGGGTTCAGCCTGTCCATCGTGGGCGGCTACGGCATCATGCTGGCCCTGGTCCTGGTCAGCCTGGCACTGGCGAAGGCCACCCGGAAGATCTCGGCGATTGTCTACGTCACCACCATCGGCGCGTACATCTCCAGCCCCTGGTTCTTCGGGGCGGAGGCCCTGAATTCGGTGATGAAAACGGTCGACTTCCTGTCCATCGCCACCGTGATGCTCACCCTGGCCGGCCTCTCGCTGGGCAAGGACATTCCGTTGCTGAAGAACATCGGCTGGAAGATCATCCCGGTGGGCCTGGTGGCCATCACAGCATCGTTCCTGCTGTCCACGGTCATCGCGGAGTTCGCCCTCGGGTTCTGGCACTGAGCCGGCAGGGGCCCTGTCTCTTATACACATCT